>NZ_DAIOIA010000042.1:0-23533 GCF_036744435.1 Propioniciclava sp.
CACGTGCGCGAGAGAGGACTTGAACCTCCACGCCCTTAATCGGGCACTAGCACCTCAAGCTAGCGCGTCTGCCAATTCCGCCACCCGCGCAAGGTGTCGGCCAGGTCTCCCCGGCAGCCCCGCAACTATAGCGCGCGCACGGTGCGGTGTCGAAACGAGGACCGCTCGGAGAGCATCGATGCCGTTCACGTCGTTCCCGGCGCGCCCGGCGGCAACCGGCGAGCGCTTTCCACAGTTCGTGGTTAGGGTCGGGACATGGATCCTCGCACTCCCACCGGTGTCAACTATCCCTTCGAGACGACCGACTTCCACGGAATGCTGTACCGCCGGTTCGGCGCCACCGGGCTGCAGACCTCAGCGATCGGTCTGGGCACCTGGAAGTTCGGCTACCCAGAGACCGGCGACGGCGCACGCACCGACGAGGCGACCGCCCTGGCCATCATGGATCGGGCCCACGCCCTGGGCGTCACCTTCTGGGACACGGCCAACCGGTACAACAACGGCACCGGCAACTCCGAACGCGTCATCGGACGCTGGTTCGCGGCGAACCCCGACAAACGTCGCGACATCGTCGTCGCCACCAAGGTCTACGGCGGCATGGACGGTGCCACCCCGAACCATTCCGGCCTTTCGCGCCTCCAGATCGTCGAGGGTGTCAAGGCCTCCCTCGCGAGGCTTGGGCTGCCGTGGGTGGACGTGCTGTGGTTCCACCGCTTCGACGAGGTGACCCCGGTCGAAGAGTCGCTGGAGGCCGTCGAGGACCTCGTCCGCCAGGGGCTTGTGCACTACCTGGGCGTCTCACAGTTCTCCGTCGCGAACCTCGAGGAGTACCTGGGCGCCGCCCAGAAGATCTCGCGCCGCGTGCGCGTCGCCGCCGTGCAGAACCGCTACGACCCGATCGGCGGCGAGCAGTTCCCGGGCGTGCTGGATTTCTGTGCTGCCGAAGGACTCGCCTACGTGCCCTTCTCCCCACTCGCGCAGGGCCTGCTGACCGACCGCTACCTCGATCCGGCCGCGGTCGGCGCCGGCGACCGACTCGTCGACGAGGGCCAGCAGGTCAGCGACCGGGCGCGGGCCACCGTGCGCCGAGTCGCCGCTCTCGCGCAGGCCTGGGGCCACAGCACCAGCGAGCTCACCTTGGCGCACCTGCTGTCGCTGCCCGGGATGGGCACCCAGATTCCCAGCTCCTCCACCGTCGCCCAACTGGAGTCCAACGCGTCGGCAGGGCGGCTGACCTTGACCGAGGCACAGGCTGAAGAGGTGTCCGACGCGTTCGCGCACTGACCGCGTCAGCCGGGATCACCTCTGACGGCCCCGCGTGGCCGTCAGGCAGCCGGGTTGTAGGCGCACTCGTCGACCGCCTCGGCCGTCGAGGTCGAGGGGGTGGCCGACGCGCTGGTCGAAGCACGACGGGTCGTAGCCCCCTTCGTGGCGGAAGGGCTGACGCTCGCGGACTGGGTGGGAGTCGACGAGGCCGTCGCGACCGGTGTCGCATCCTGGGCCACCAACGCCGCAGCGACGTGCTGCTGAACGAGACTCCACTGCGGGCGCGTCGTGGAGAACCCGTCCACCCCGTTCTGGAACGACACCGAACGCAGCGGCGCGGTCCGAACCCGGCCCGCCAACTCGAGCAACGCCGGCAAGAGGCTATTGGGTACGTCGGTGGCGACCACGTCGCGGCCCGCCTGCGTGAGCGCCTCATAGTTGGCCAACACGGTGGTCAGGTTGACTTGGCGGCTGAGAGCCTTGATGACGCAGCGCTGCCGGCTCATCCGGTCGTAGTCATCGGTGTGGTAGCGACCCCGGGCGAACCACAGGGCGTCATATCCGTTGAGGTGCTGGTCGGGTCCCGGCGGCAGCCAGCGGTCCGGCGGGAATCCCGGATCGGAGCCACTGGGGTTCTTTCCACCCACCGGAACCGGCTTGTTGACATTGACCGTCACACCGCCCAGGGCGTCCACGATCTCGACGAACCCCTCGAGGTTCGCCATGACGTAATAGTCGATGTCCAGCCCCAAGGAAGCCCCCACGGCCATCTTCAGCATCGTCGCCCCCGGATCCTTGGAGGCCGGCAGCGTGGCCGCGGCGCCCGGGTAGTTGATGACGTTTTGGTACATCGCGCTGAGTTGCTGCTCGCCGTCAGCCTCCCCGGTCAGGTGGTAGCCATCAGGCCAGATCTTCGCCAGCCCGCTGCCTGCGGGGAAGATCAACCGTTCGGTCTGACGAGGCAGCCCGAACAAGACGGTCTCCCCGGTCTTGGTATCGATGGACGCCACCATCACCGTGTCGGTCCGGGTGCCCGTCCGGTCATCGCCGGTGTCGGCACCGAGGATCAACACGTTGAGTCGCGGCTTGTTGGCCCAGGGGTCCGAACTGTTGCCGAAGGTCGGCACGCTCGCCCCGCCGGGGTCGTCGGAGTCCTGGAACACGGCGCGCAGCAGCGTCGACGTCTCCACCAGGCTCCGGGCGCCGAAGGCCGACGGCACCGCGAGACCGAACGTCAGTGCACCTACCAGTAGCGCCCCCAGCAGGCGGTGCCACCAGCGGCTCGGCTGAGGCCTGAGGAGTACCTGAGTGGCGGTGACCGCGACCGCCCACAGCACCCCGAAGACGGCCAGCGCGATCGCCATGATGAGCAGCCAGGTGGGATTCGCCACGACCGAGAGCAACCAGCCGCGCGCGAAGAAGAAGGCGCCAGCCCCCACCAGCGCCACCCCGACGGCCACCGCGGTCAGCGTCAGCCCGAAGTTCCGCCACCGGGTGCCGGCCAGTCCCAGCCCCGGGACGACGGCGCTGACGACCGTCAAGGCACTCGCAGTGCCGAACCCGCGGCGCCGATCGGCCCGACGCCCCGGGCGTCCGACCTCACGAGGTTCCGCCACGTGTTGGGGCGTGTATTCCTGCTCGGTCATCGCATCAGTCCCGCCAGGATCCGGGCCGCCGGGCCGGTGGGCGCGGCCGTCCAGGATGTTCCGGCCCACAGCGACATGCCCTCGGGGTCGTCCTGGGTGGACGCAGCCCGACGCAGCGGAGCAGTGAGCTGATGGACCGCGGGATAGGCTGCGGGCGCCTGGTCACCGAACGCGGTCATGAATCCGTTGCGTAGCCCCCGGGCATACCGCCCGGAGAAGGCCCGCGTGAGCTCGGTGGAGGTGAACTCCGGATCGCGAAGCGCGCGACGGTACGTCGGGGACGTACCCGCCTCCTCCGCATCCAGGAGCGCGGTTCCCACCTGCACTCCCGCGACCTGGCCGCGCCATCGCCCCACCTGCTCGGGGGTGGTCAACCCACCGGTGACCACGATCGGCAGGTCGGATACTGCCCGCACGGCTTCGACGAGAGCGCCAAGATCCTGAGTGGGAGGGGCGAGGTCCGGGTCGAAGGTCGCCCGGTGCCCGCCCGCATCGGGGCCCTGAACGACGAGCAGGTCGACGCCGGACCGGCCGGCGATCACCGCCTCCGAGGCCGAGGTCACCGTGGCCCATACCCGGCATCCCGCCCGGTGCAGGCGTCCCACGACGTCGGCGCCCGGCACGCCGAACGTGAAGGACACCACGGGGACTGCTTCCTCGGCGACGACGCCGAGCTTCGCCTCGATCGCATCATCGTCATCGTGTGGCTGGGGCAGGATCACGCCGCGGCGCTCGGCCTCGGGGGCCAACAGCGTCCGGTAGGCCTGTGCCGCCGACAGATCAGCCGGGCGGCCAGGTGGCCAGAACAAGTTGACTCCGAAGGCGGATGCTCCCAGGCTCCGCACCGCGGCGATGTCGTCTCGCACCTGCGAGGCACTCAGGTAGCCACCTGCGAGGAACCCGATCGCACCCGCCCGCGCCACTGCGGCTACCAGCGACGGCGTCGAGACCCCGCCCGCCATGGGGGCGGCCACGAGCGGGCACGTGAGGTCGTCCAGCGAGAAGGCCATACTCCGAGGGTACGGGGCGGCGAGCACCCCCCGCATGCCAGACACGGGCCGGACGCCGCGGTGAGTCTGCGATCTGATACCCGATCAGACCGCGGTCGCGGGAACTCCGCGCAACCGACCGCCGCCTCACGCCCTGAACCCGCCCCCACCGGCGAAACCCTGCGACCATGGCCTCATGTCCCAGCACCTGATCGTGGGCGCGTACGCCGCCTACAGCCCGCACGCCGACAGCGGCGAGCCGACCATCCTCCACGCCCTCGCATCCCGGCCCATCGTGGGCGGCCTGGAACTGCCACAGGTGGATCACGTGGTGGCCCATCCGTCCTGGCGTCCGGGTTGGGACCACGTCATCACCGCAATCCCGGGAACAATGGGGCGCATCGCCACGGATCCGGCCTTTGGGCTGGCCTCCCCGCACAGCGCTGGACGTCACGCGGCCCTCGACTTCGCCGCTCAGGCACGCCAGGACATCGCGGCGCTCCGCGAGCAGGGCCACCGCGTCCAGGCCGTGGAGTTCCACAGCGGCCCCAGCAACACCGCCGACGCGGACGCCATGGCTGCCTCGATGGCCACCATCAGCGGATGGGACTGGGGCGAGGACCTCGTCTTCCTCCTGGAGCACTGTGACGCCACCACCCCCGATCACCAGGGCGAGAAGGCGTTCCTGCAGTTCGAGGAGGAGCTCGCCTTGGTGGATGCCGCGGCCGATCCCCGCTGGCGGATCGGCATCAACTGGGGTCGCAGCGCTCTCGAGGGGCGCAACGCATCGCTGCCGCTGAGCCACATCCAGGCCGCCTCCGACGCGGGGCTGCTCGGGGCGGTGTTCTTCTCCGGCGCCTCGGGCACCGACAGCGACTTCGGGGTCTGGCTCGACCGCCATCTTCCTCCCGCCGGGCTGCCGTTCTCACCTCCCGGCACCCTGCTCGGCGCCCAGGAGATCAGCGCGGCGCTCGACGCGGCGGGGGACGACGTCATCCTCGGCCTGAAGTTCGGGTTGCGTCCCGACAGCCTCCCGGCCGATGAGCGGGCCGCGCGACTCGGGGCGATCATCGACTTGTTCGCCGCACTGCTCCCGGACCGGGTCTGACCGCAACGCGACGAGGTCCGTTCCCCACGAGTGGGGAACGGACCTCGTCGCCGTGTTCAGTTCGCGGAACCCCGCTGCAGGGCAAGCGCCGCCGCAGCGCGCACCCCGTCCTCAACGATCCGCTCGGCGTACTCCACGACACGGTCTCGGAAAGGCTGCTGGGCCACCAGGTCGTCGGGGAAGACACCGGCATCCAGGATCGCCTCCACGTGCTCACGCACCGTGGTCGCGTCCTGCGTGGCCGCCTTGAGTTGAGCGGCCTTCGGCTCGATCATCGCATCGGCGATGGCTCCGGGCTCGAATCCGCGCGGCGGGACGCAGCAGCAGATCCAAGCGCTGACGGTGAGCGCGAGTTGCTCCGGCATCCGGTCGTGGGCCAGGGCAGTGAGCGCGGGGATCGGGACGCGTTGCAGGAGCTTCGTCGATCCGTCCGAGCCGACGCGTGAGGTCTTGTCGCCCAGGACCGTGTTGCTCCAGCGGCGGAACAGGCTGTCGATGTATTCCTGCGGATCGAAGTCGGCGGGCAGGTCGATGCTCGGGAGGTAGTCCACCTCGAGTGCTTGCCGCGTGGCGTCCGCGATGAACTGCTGGGCGCGGGAATCGGGGATCGTCGGCTGGCGATCCAAGCCGCCCAGGTAGGCGATGAGTGAGTGCCCGCCATTCAGCAGGCGCAGCTTGACGAGTTCATACTTCTCGACCTCGTCGGAGAAGATGGCGCCGGCTGCCTCCCACTTCGGTCGCCCGGCCGCGAACTTGTCCTCGATGACCCACATCGTGAACAACTCGGCGGGGACGGGGGCTTCGTCGTGCAGTCCCAGGGCCTCCTCCACCTCGCTGGTGGTGCCGTCGGTGGGGGCGGGGACGATCCGGTCCACCATTGCGTTCGGGAAGGTGACGCTGCCCTCCAGCCAGGCGAGGAACTCGGGGCTGGAGCCAGCGGCCTGGGCGAACTGCACCACGGCCGCGCGGGTGGTGTTCCCCGCGGACAGCAGGTTGTCGCACGACAGCACGGTGATCGGGGCGGCGTTCGCGGTGAAGCGGGCGGTCAGCCCTGCGACGATCTGGCCCAGCGGCGTGGTGGGGGCCGCGCCCGGCACCAGATCGGCGGCGATATCCGGCGAGGACACGTCGAGCGTGCCGGTACGGCCGTCCAGGTGGTAGCCGTTCTCGGAGATCGTCAGCGTGATGATCTTGTGTGCAGGATCGACGATGGCCTCAATGATGGCCGGGCCGTCCTCCGCGGCCACGAGGAAGCGTCGGTGGACGTCCACGACGTCGACGCGCTCAGCCTCCGGGTCAAGGGTGACGACGCTGTAGAGGCCGTCTTGGGCCTCGAGCGCGGAGGTGACCTTGCGGGAACGGTTGGCGATGCCGACGATGCCCCAGTCCCCGGGTTCCGCAGCCATGGCCAGCGCGGTGTTCACCGCCGCGTGTGCCCGGTGGAAGTTCCCGAGGCCGAAGTGAATGATGCCGGTGCGCTCCGGCGCCGAGGCTCCGAGGATCGTCTCCGGGTTCACGTTGAGGCGATTGAGTTGCTGCGTCATGCTCGTTGATCACCAATCCGTTCCAGTGCCACTGAGGTGGCGTGTGACAGGGAGTATTGCGGTCGGCGGGAGCGCTCGTGACGACCACGTCGGGACGCGAGCCCTCCCCACCCCAGCCAGGCGTCACGTCGTCGCGAGTCAGACTGGTGGTTGTCTCAAGCTAACACCGCCTCGCCCGTGACCGGGGGTGTTGCCCGGGTTGCCCCATCCCCCACGCCCGAGAGCCACCGGCGGCAACCGCGCGCCCCGCGGGCGTCCCGGCACTACATTCATCGGGTGCCCGACCTGATCGCGACCTACGGCTGGCCCCTCCTAGTGGCGATGGCGGTGGCCGCCCTCATCATCGGATTCTCGAAGACTTCCTTCGGGGGGATCGCCGCGATCTCGGTGGCGGTGTTCGCCCTGGGGATGCCGGCCAAGGAGTCCACCGCGACCGTGTTGCTGCTCTTGCTGGTGGGTGACCTGGTGGCAGTCAGTCGCTACCGCACCGTGTCATGGTCGTTGCTCCTTCGCCTGGTGCCCAGCGTCCTGCCGGGACTCGTGGTGGGTGCCGCCTTCATGAATGTCGTGGATGACGTCACCATGCGCCGCACGATCGGCGGGCTGCTCCTCGTGATGGTGCTGCTGCAGCTGTGGCAGCGTCGCCCACGCCAGAGCGCGGCGGCACAGTCCCCCGCCGCGCCCGAGTCCGGGGAGGGGCCAGCCCCCATCGCCGCTCCCCAGTGGGGTCGCGCCGTGGCCACCGGGGCCGCGGCCGGGTTCGCAACCATGACCGCCAACGCGGCCGGACCGGTCATGGCGTTGTACTTCCTCGCCGCCCGCGTCGACAAGGCTCGTTTCATCGGCACGAACGCCTGGTTCTTCTTCCTGATCAACCTCTCCAAGACCCCGTTCACCACCGGGCTGGGCCTCTACAGCCCGGTGAACCTGTTCCTCGTCGCCACGTTGATCCCCGCCGTACTGCTCGGCACGGTCGCCGGGGTCTGGGTGATCGGCAAGGTGACCCAGCGGCAGTTTGAGATCGTCACTATCGCCGCCTCGGCCATCGCCTCGGCCGTGCTGCTGGTGCGCTGAGCCGCTGCACCGCGTGGGCTGCTTCGCGTCCAGCCCAGCGCACCATCGGGCGGGCGCATCCCGGCGACTCATCGGTCCGGCTCCTGCATCGGGGGAAAGTCAGCTTCGGGGATCGGCCCGTCGGTGGTGGCCCCCAACCCCCAACGGCCATCCGGGAGCGACCGTGCCCAGCCCGCCTCGCCCAACCCGACGAGGGCGGCCATGACATCGGGCAACGCAACCCCCGCACGCAAGGCTATGTCTCCAGCGTCTCGACCACCGCGCAGCGGCAACGCCTCGAAGACCGCGCGTGCCAGCGGGCTGAGCCCATCCAGCCGCCGTCCGCACTGTTCCCGTTCGGGCAGGACCTCCCCGACGGGACGCAACATCTCGAGTACATCGTGCACGCTCGTCACGAGAACGGCTTCACCGTCCCGGATGAGTCGGTGGGGCGTCACCGATGTGGCACTGGTGACCGGCCCCGGGACCGCCATCACAACCCGGCCGCACGAGGTGGCCCAACTGGCCGTGTTCCGAGCTCCGCTGCGCAGCGACGCCTCCACGACAACGGTGCCGCTCGTCAGGGCCGCGATGAGCCTATTGCGCACCAGGAAGCGGCGTCGCGTGGGGTGCTCCCCAACCGGAACCTCCGACACCACGCACCCGGACTCGGTCAGGGACTCCAACAACCTGCTGTGTGCCCGCGGATAGGCCTCGTCGACGCCTCCGGCCAGGATGGCGATGCTGCGACCTTCGGCGCCGAGCGCACCGCGATGGGCTGCGGCGTCGATCCCGTAGGCGGCCCCCGAGACCACGGTGTAGCGCAACTCGGCCAGGCCTGAGGCCAGCTCCGCAGCCACCCGCTCCCCATACGAGCTCGCCGCTCGCGAGCCGACGATCGCAACCGCAGCCTGCGTCGCCTCCTCCAGCCGGCCGGCACCGCGGACCCACAAGCCGACGGGAGCACCGCCCCAGTCGCGCACCGGCGCCGCGGCCGCCAAGTCGCCCACCCGCGGCGGCCACTCGGCATCTCCGGGAACGATGAAGCGGGCGTCTGCGTGGGCGGTACGCTCGGCGACCTCGTCCAGATTCAGCACAGCAGCTCGATCCCGCCAAGGCCCGGGCGGGCCGGCCTCGCACAGGCGAGCCCAGATCTCCTCGGCCGTGAACCTCGTCAACAGCTCGGCCAGCCTCAGATCCCCCGGCTCGACCACGCAGCTCAACCCGAGCCTGGCGGTGCGCTCCTGCGGTGTGGCGTTCACGGTCTCACCTCGCCGCGGCGCAGCGCGATCGCTGCACGGATGTGATCGACCCTTGGGCGTTCGGCACCGCTCAGGTCCGCGATCGTCCAGGCCAACCGCACGACCTTGTCCAGGCCGCGCAGGCTCAGGAGTCCCCGTGCCATCGTCGCCTCCAACACATCGATGCCCTCGGGGCGCGGGAGGGCGGTCCGCAGCACGGCGCCGGGCACCTCGGCGTTGGTGCGGAAGCCAAGCGAGGAGAGCCGGGTGAGTTGCCTGTGCCGGGCTTCCGCCACCCGACGTGCCACCGCGACACTGGGCTCCCCCGTCGGACCGGCGGCGCGCAGATACGACTTCGTCATGGGCCGCAGAGGTTGCACGATGTCGATCCGGTCCAGGATGGGCCCCGACAGCCGCGCTGCGTAGCGCCGCACCGCCATCGGCGTGCACTCACACTGGCCCGTCGCCTCGCCCGCACGCCCGCACGGGCACGGGTTGGCCGCGAGAACGAGCTGGAACCGGGCCGGGTACCGCGTGAGGGCGAGCGATCGTGCCAACTCGACGCGACCCGATTCCAGCGGGGTCCGCAGCGCATCGAGCGCTCGCGGGCTGAACTCAGGCGCCTCATCCAGGAACAGCACGCCTCGATGGGCCAACGAGATCGCTCCCGGTTGGGCGATCCGCGCTCCCCCACCCACCATGGCCGCCACGGAGGCGGAGTGATGGGGCGACGAGAAAGGGGCGTGACGAGACAGCCGGGCACCGAGGGCAAGGCCGGACACCGAGCGGATGGCGGCCACCTCCAGCGCCTCGGAGATGGTCAACTCCGGGAGAATGCCGGGCAGTCGTTCCGCGAGCAGCGTCTTCCCCACCCCGGGCGGGCCAGTCAAGAACAGGTGGTGCCGCCCGGCGGCCGCGACCTCGACCGCCCAGCGGGCTTCGAGTTGCCCGGCCACATCGGCGAGATCCAGCCGGTGCTCTCGGATCGGCTCGTCCACGCAGGGCGGGACCGCCGGGACCTTTCCGTCGCGTGCCCAGGCCGCGAACTCGGCCAGGCTCCCCACCCCGATCACATCGATGCCTTCGACCAGGCAGGCCTCCGCCACTTGAGCGGCGGGCACGACTGCCCGCGCAAACCCAGCCTGGGCGGCCGCCAGAACCGCCGGGAGGACGCCCCGCACTGGGCGGACGCGGGCGTTCAACCCCAGTTCACCCAGCAGGACGCACTCGGCGAGCCGCTCCACGGGAACCGCCTGCGCAGCGGCAAGCACGGCACCCGCGATGGCCAGGTCGTAGTGGGTTCCGGCCTTCGGCAACGAGGCCGGGCTGAGATTGATGGTGACGAGTTGGTCGGGCCAGGTGAACCCTGCCTGCGTCAGTGCCGCCCGGCACCGGTCGCGGGCTTCGTGCAGGGCCGCGTCGGGCAGCCCGACGATCACGGTGCGCGGCAGACCACCGCCCACCACCGTCTCCACGTCCACCACCGTGGCCTCCATGCCCACCAGCCCGACGCTGTGGGCGAGCCCGAGCTTCATCGGGCGATGCCCCGCTCGTGCGTCACGCTGGCCGTGCCATCCGGATGCCAGAGCACCCCTACCGCGTCGATCCGCAGGGTGTGAATGGGAGCGGCCTGCTCGCGGGCCCACGCCGCCGTCAATCGCCGCAGCCGCCGCGCCTTCTCCTGTGTGATGGCCTCCAGCGGGGTTCCGTACCCGCGGCCAGTTCGGGACTTCACCTCGCACACCACCACCGTGCCGTCGGGCTCGCGGCAGATCAGGTCCAGTTCGCCGTCACGGCAGCGCCAGTTGCGCGCCACCACCGACCACCCGAAACGCATGAGATAGCGGGCGGCCAACTCCTCGCCCCGTGCCCCGATGCCTCGTCGTTCATCCACGCCCGCAGGTTGGGCGTCGCCCCCCTCTGTGCGTCAGCGCCCGCTCCGGCTGTGGACACGGTGCCCGCCATGAATCATGGCTGTGGATCGTGACGCGAACGCTTACAAGCTGTCGGGAACCTGCAGTTCGGAATGCGTGATCTCCTCGATCGACACATCACGGAAGGTCAGCACCTTCGCCGACTTCACGAAGCGGGCCGGGCGATACATGTCCCACACCCAGGCGTCTCCCATGGACACCTCGTAGTACACGTCACCGCCTTCGGTGCGCACTTTGAGATCGACCGCGTTGCACAAGTAGAACCGGCGCTCGGTCTCGACCGCGTACGTGAAGATGCCCACGACGTCCTTGTACTCGCGGTACAGCTGCAGTTCCAGCTCGGACTCGTATTGTTCAAGATCGTCGGTGCTCATGACCGCTCCAGCTTAGTGGTTCGGGCAACGTTGTCCCAGGCCTTGCGGTGAATGGGGCAGGGGCCTTGGGAGTCCAGCTCCGATTGGTGCAGCGCCGTGCAATATCCCTTGTGAACTGCAAATTGATAGGAGGGGAACTCGGCCCCGTACTGAATCATGATGCGATCCCGCGTCACCTTGGCGATCACCGAGGCCGCCGCAACGGACGCCGTGACCGCGTCACCCTTCCACATGGCCAGCGACGGTGCGCCGAGCCCGTCGACGGGAAACCCGTCGGTCAGCACGAAGTCCGGCCTGGTCTCAAGCCGTGCCACCGCCCGTCGCAACGACTCGAGATCGGCCACATGCATGCCCAGGGCGTCGCACTCATCCGGCTCGACGCGGACGACCGACCACGCGACGGCCTTGGCCACGATCTCCGGATAGAGCCGATCACGTCGGGCGGGAGTGAGCTTCTTGGAGTCGGCCAGTCCTTCGATCGGACGAGGCGGCAGGATGACGGCGGCGGCCACGAGCGGACCCGCGCAGGCCCCCCGACCCGCCTCGTCCACACCCGCCACGAGGCCGAAGCCAGCGCGCCCCAAGGCACGCTCATACCCGTACAGGCCAGCGTCGCGGCGCACCACGAAGCTCATCAGCAGGGCGGCAATTCTCCGGTGACGACCGGCTGTGCGGGGGCGGCCGACGAGGGCGCGGGGACGCCCTCAAAGACACCGGGGGTCGAGAACGTCCGCCATCGCTCGAAGGGGAACACCGTGACGGCGGCGGCACCGACGACCGAGTCGGTGGACGGAAAACCGCCCAAGTTCCGCACTCCCAAGGCGTCTTCGGACAGGTGGCATCGGGAGTCAGCCGACGCCTCCCGATGATCGCCCATCACGAAGATGCGGCCCGCCGGGACGACCACATCGAAGGAGTACAGGGAGGGAGCATTCTGGACGCCGGACTCGTCGGTGTAGAGGTAGCCCGTCTCATCCAGGGCATACCCGTTCACCGTGATCCGACCGTCGACATCGCAGCAGATGACCCGGTCGCCCGCTGTTCCCAGGACCCGCTTGATCAGGTGGCTCGCCGACGGGTCGGGCATGAGCCCCAGGAACACCAGCGCGTCCTGCCAGGGCTCCAGGCTGAACCGGTCCGGATTGCCGAGCCACTCGAGATCGTCGCGGAACACGACAACGTCGCCGCGCTGGAAGGCACTCACCTTCTGCACGGCGACGCGGTCATTGATGTTGAGCGTGGACTCCATCGAGCCCGAGGGGATGAGGAAAACCTGAACGAGGAACAGCCGCAACAACGTTGAGGCGATCAACGCCCCGACCACGACGATTGCGGTTTCCTTCAGGAAACCACCCAGTCCGCCGTTTCGCTCCTCGTCCACGCGATCCTCTTCCGGCGCGCTCAGCGGTCGCGCTTCTCCTTGATCTTGGCGGCCTTGCCGTGCAGGCCACGCAGGTAGTACAGCTTGGCGCGCCGCACGTCGCCGCGACGCTCGACCTCGACCTTGTCGATGATCGGGGAGTGAAGCGGGAAGGTGCGCTCCACGCCGGTGCCGAAGGACACCTTGCGGACGGTGAACGCCTCACCGACGCCACGGCCGGTGCGGGCGATGACGACGCCAGCGAAAACCTGGATACGGGAGCGGCTGCCCTCGACCACCTTCACGTGGACCTTCACCGAATCGCCGGGGCGGAAGTCGGGCAGGTCGTCGCGGAGCTGGGAGGCGGTGATCTCCGCCACAAGCTTGTTCATGTGATTCGTCCTCGCCGGTGCCACAGGTCACCTCGTGTTGATGAATGTCTCTGTGGTGCCGCGCCGACCCCCTGTGGCAGGAGCGCGTGCACAACCTGCATAAGTCTGCCACACCGGCTTCGGGTTGGCGAACCAGGTCGCGGCATCCGCCGGTCCGGACGCGGTGCATGCTGCGGGGACGCCGACGGCGCCGCCCCCGAGGGGACGACGCCGCGTGCAGAGCCGAACTGACGGCTATCAGCGCTTGAACAGCGACTTCATCAGATCGCGGTTGAGTTGGCTGATGGTGTCGAGCGGGATCTGCTTGGGGCAGACCGCCGCGCACTCACCAATGTTGGTGCAGCCGCCGAAGCCCTCGTCGTCGTGCTGGGCGACCATCGTCCGCACCCGCGTGTACCGCTCGGGCTGACCCTGCGGCAGCATCGCGAGGTGGGTGATCTTCGCCGACGTGAACAGCATTCCCGACCCGTTGGGGCAGGCCGCCACACAAGCGCCACAGCCGATGCAGGTGGCCGCGTCGAACGCCCGATCGGCCTCCAGCTTCGGGGCCGGCACCGAGTGCGCCTCCGGCGCGGATCCGGCGTTGACGCTGATGAAGCCGCCGGCCTGGATGATCCGATCGAAAGCGGTCCGGTCCACGACCAGGTCCTTGATGACGGGGAAGGCCCCCGCGCGCCACGGCTCCACGTCGATCGTCGCCTCATCGGCGAAGGACCGCATGTGCAGCTGGCACGTGGTCGTCGGGACCGGGGAAGCAGAGCGACCGTGGGCGGCACCGTTGATGACGACGCCACACATGCCACAGATGCCCTCACGGCAGTCGTGGTCGAAGGCCACCGGCTCCTCGCCCTTGACGGTGAGATCCTCGTTGAGGAGGTCGAGCATTTCGAGGAACGACATGTCTTCGGAGACACCCTCGACCCGGTACGACACCATCTTGCCCGGGGTTTGGGCGTTCGGCTGCCGCCAGACTCGCAGGTTGATGTTCACTTGTAGCTCCTCTGCTTCAGCTCGATGAACTCATAGTCGAGCGGTTCCTTGTGCAGGACCGGCTTGTTGCCCTCGCCGCCGAACTCCCACGCCGCGACGTAGAGGTACTGGTCATCGTGACGCAGCGCCTCGCCCTCCTCGGTCTGCGACTCGGCCCGGAAGTGACCGCCGCAGGACTCGCGGCGGTGCAGCGCGTCCACGCACATGAGCTCAGCCAGCTCGAAGAAGTCCGCCACCCGACCCGCACGCTCGAGGGTCTGGTTGAAGTCCTCGTTCTCGCCGGTGACCTTGACGTTGGACCAGAACTCCTCACGGAGCTCCTGGATGCGGCCGATGGCGTACGTCAGGCCGTCCTCGGTGCGCTCCATGCCGCAGTACTCCCACATGATGTTGCCCAGCTCCTTGTGGAAGCTGTCGACGGTGCGGGAGCCATCGATGGAGAGCAGCCGGTTGACGCGGTCCTTCACCGTGGTGACGGCCTCGACGACCGCCGGATCGTCGGCTCCCAGCGGCGCGAACGGCGCACCGGCGAGGTAGTCGTTGATCGTGTTCGGCAGAACGAAGTAGCCATCAGCCAGGCCCTGCATCAGGGCCGAGGCACCCAGGCGGTTCGCGCCGTGATCGGAGAAGTTCGCCTCACCGGTGACGTACAACCCCGTCAGGTTGCTCTGGAGGTCGTAGTCGACCCACAGCCCGCCCATCGTGTAGTGGACGGCCGGGTAGATCCGCATCGGCGTCTCGTACGGGTTCTCGCCGGTGATCTGGGCGTACATGTCGAAGAGGTTGCCGTACTTCTTCTCCACGGCGTCGCGACCGAGCCGCCCGATCGCGGAGGCGAAGTCGAGGTACACGCCACGACGACGCGAGACGGTCTCACCGGTGCGGTGATTGACCTCCTCGACGGCCGGGCCGACGCCACGACCCTCATCACACATGTTCTTCGCCTGACGCGAAGCGATGTCGCGCGGCACCAGGTTGCCGAACGCCGGGTAGATCCGCTCCAGGTAGTAGTCGCGGTCCTCCTCGGCGATCTGGCGGGGATCCTTGGTGCAGTCCTCGGCCTTCTTGGGCACCCAGATGCGGCCGTCGTTACGCAGCGACTCCGACATCAGGGTCAGCTTGGACTGGGTGTCGCCGTGGACGGGGATGCAGGTCGGGTGGATCTGCGTGAAGCACGGGTTGCCGAAGTAGGCGCCCTTGCGGTGCGCACGCCAGGCGGCGGTCACGTTGCAGCCCATCGCGTTCGTGGAGAGGAAGAACACGTTGCCGTAGCCGCCGGTGGCCAACACGACCGCGTCGGCGGTGTAGGCCTCGATCGCACCGGTCACCATGTTGCGGGTGACGATGCCGCGAGCGCGCCCCTCCGACATGATGATCTCCATCATCTCGTGGCGGGTGTACATGCTCACCGTGCCTGCGGCCACCTGGCGCTCGAGGCTCTGGTAGGCGCCGATCAGCAACTGCTGGCCCGTCTGCCCACGTGCGTAGAAGGTGCGCTGCACCTGCACGCCGCCGAAGGAGCGGTTGTCGAGCAGGCCGCCGTACTCGCGGGCGAAGGGGACGCCCTGGGCGACGCACTGGTCGATGATGTTGGCGCTGACTTCGGCCAGCCGGTACACGTTGGTCTCGCGGGCGCGGTAGTCGCCGCCCTTGACGGTGTCGTAGAACAGCCGCATCGTCGAGTCGTTGTCGTTGCGGTAGTTCTTGGCAGCGTTGATGCCGCCCTGAGCGGCGATCGAGTGCGCGCGACGCGGGCTGTCTTGGTAGCAGAAGTTCAAGACGTTGTAGCCCGCCTCACCCAGCGTCGCGGCGGCGGCGCCACCGGCCAAGCCCGTGCCGACCACAATGATCGACATCTTGCGGCGGTTGGCCGGGTTGACCAGCTTGGCCTCGAACTTGCGCTGGGACCACTTGCGCTCGATGGGACCCGCAGGAGCCTTGGAGTCGCGGATATCCGCGCCCACTTCGAAGAAATCAGTATTGGTCGACATCAGTTAATCCACCCCAAGAGAACGGCCACCGGCATGATCATGAATCCGACGAACAGCACCACTGCGATGACCCAGGCGAGACCGTCCAGGAACCGCTTGGCCGCCGGAGAGGTGTTCGCGCCCAGCGTCGTCAGCGCGCTCCAGACGCCGTGGCGCACGTGCATGCACACCGCAACGATCCACACCGCGTAGGCCAGCACCAGCCACCACTGCTGGAAGCTCAGGACCACCATCTCGTAAGGGGAGATGCCCGGGGTGAAGCCGGGAGTCACCACCTGGACGGTGAACTGCAGCAGGTGGAAGACCAGGAAGCCGACGATGATGACGCCGCCCCACCGCATCGTGCGGGCTGCGTAGGTCTGCTGAATACGGTCGGTGGTCACGTACTTCGTGCTGCGCGCACCGTGGGCGCGAAGGGTCAGGACGGCCGCCGCATAGATGTGCGCGACGATGCACGCCAGCAGAGCGAAGCGGAAGATCCAGATGAACCAGCCCTGGGGAAGCAGGGGGTAGAGCAGGTCGGTCTTGAGCCAGTGCGCGTAGTGATCGAAGGCCTCGGCGCCCAGGAACGCCTTGAGGTTTCCGTACATGTGCATGAGCAGGAAGCCGATCATGACCAGGCCGGTGATGGCCATGAGGGCCTTCAGCGCCACTGTCGACCGGACCGCTCGCTGTCGAGGAGTCAGTGTTGTTGTCGCCACGGGCCCCACTCTAGACAACTTGCACCCCCGGCGTTGCCTTGCGGGGACGTTTCGCAGATACCGGGACGAAAACGTCCAAATCTGCGTCCGGCTAGCCTATTTACGCATTGTACAAGTGACGTAAATCACGTGTTGTCGGGGCCCAACAGGTCGGGCCTGACCGCCGCCGTGCGCTCGCGCGCGCGGTCCTGGCGCCAGGCCTGGACACGGCCATGATGGCCTGACAGCAGGACGTCGGGAACCTCCCAACCACGCCAGGAAACGGGTTTGGTGTAGGTCGGGTACTCCAGCAACCC
This sequence comes from Propioniciclava sp., assembly GCF_036744435.1. NCBI lineage: Bacteria > Bacillati > Actinomycetota > Actinomycetes > Propionibacteriales > Propionibacteriaceae > Propioniciclava > Propioniciclava sp. The sequence continues at coordinate 16,886 of NZ_DAIOIA010000042.1, forward strand.
CGAACCCACCGCGTGCGATTCCTCGACCAGACTCTCCGGGTTGCCGACCACCCCGGGCACCAGCCGGACGATCGCCTCCATCATGGCCAAGACGGCGACCTCGCCCCCATTCAGCACGTAGTCGCCGATGCTGACCTCACGGACCGGCATCCGGGTCGCCGCGTACTGCGCGACCCTGGCGTCGATGCCTTCGTAGCGGCCGCACGCGAACAGCAGATGGGGGGCTGCGGCCCACTCGTGGGCCAACTCCTGGCTGAACGGCTCACCCGCGGGCGTGGGGATGATCAGTGTGGGCGTGGACCAGGCCCGCCCCAGCAGATCGTCGAGCGCCTCACCCCACGGCTCCGGTTTCATCACCATGCCGGCGCCGCCGCCGTAGGGGGTGTCGTCGACGGTGTGGTGTCGGTCGTGCGTCCAGGAGCGCAGATCGTGCACCTGCCAGTCGACCACCCCGGCACGCCGGGCCTTGCCGAGCAAGGAAAGCTCCAATGGGGCGAAGTAGTCGGGAAAGATCGTGACGATGTCGGCGTACATCAGCCCCGCCCCTGCACCTGGGGCTCCGACCCAGGCTCCTCGGGATCGGACAGCAGTCCGCCCACGTCGGCCACGTGCACGACCCCGGCCTCCAGATCGACCACAGGGACCAGGGCGCTCACGAACGGGACCAGCCGCTCGCCCACGGGCGTGCGCACGGCCAGCAGGTCCTGGGCCGGAAGATGGCGCACGTCGGCGATGGTCCCCACGCGCTCCCCCGCGGCATCCACCACCGCCAGCCCGACGAGTTGCCGGTCGTAGTAGGCGTCCTCCTCTTGCGGGACGGCGTCGGCCGGGACGCGCGCCCACAAGTCGGTTCCCCGCAGCGCCTCGGCGGCCGTCCGGTCCGCCGCACCGGCCAACCGGATCAGGAGTGTCCCCGAGTGCCAGCGCACCGAAGCCAGTTCACGTTCGCGGCCATCGATCAGCACGGAGCCACCGGCGACGTAGCGCAGGTCCGGCTCGTCGGTGCGGACCCGGACGCTCACCTCCCCGCGCAGTCCGTGCGCGCGACCGATCGTCCCGATGAGGACGTCCTCGAATCCGTCCATTGCCTGCCTTCTGCTGAGCGTGTCGTGGGTGATGACGCCACACGGTCCCCGACCCCACGAGGCGTACCTCGCGTGATCGGGGACCGTTGACGTCGTGAAATCAGTGCCGACGCGGGCGCCGGTCCACGTCGACGAAATCGACGCGCACTTGCTCGCGCCCGGACAGCGCGCCGACCACGGTGCGCAGCGCGCCCGCGGTGCGCCCCTGACGCCCGATGACCTTGCCGATGTCGTCAGGGTTCACGCGCACCTCGAGGGTACGCACCCGGCGACGTTCGAGGTCGGCCACCGACACGTCGTCGGGGTTGGTCACCAACCCGCGCACGAGGTGTTCCAGCGCATCCGCCAGCACGATCAGGCCTCTTCGGCCGCGGCCTCGACGACAGCCTCGGCCTCCTCGGCCGCTTCGGTCTCGGCCTCGGCAGTCTTGGCCTTCCGCGAGGTGATCGCACCGGAGGCAGGCTCGTTGTCAGCCTCGGCCAGCGCCTTGTTGAAGGCGGCGAGCTTGTCTGCCTTCTCCGGCTGGGGCTTGATCCCCGAGGGCTCGTTGGTGCCCTTGAACTTCTGCCAGTCTCCCGAGAGGATGAGCAGCTTGACGACGGTCTCGCTCGGCTGCGCGCCGACGCCGAGCCAGTACTGCGCACGCTCGGACTTGACCTGGATCACCGACGGGTCAGACTTCGGCTGGTAAATGCCGATCTCCTCGATCGCGCGACCATCGCGCTTGGTGCGGGAGTCCATGACGACGATGCGGTACTGCGCGTTGCGGATCTTGCCCATCCGCTTGAGACGAATCTTGACGGCCACGTGTGTGGTTCTCCTGTAGGAACGTGCCCACGCTGTGTGGGCTGACGGGTGAGAAGAATCTCCGCTGTGGGACGGCTTCGATTCCGCTCGGGTGGACCATGCGGGCGGGCGTGAGAGGGCACCTGCGCGCACAGCGCATCGTCCATTGTGCCAGACGACACCTGAGCGGGGCCAACGCGTGCGCGCGAACCCGGCTCCGCATGGCTCCGGCCAGTCGTAGATCGCGCACCGTGGGGTCAGACCGCCGTGATCACCCTGCCCCGCAGAAGGATCGCGACCGGACGCCGCAACTCCCCCAGGTCGCTGCGCGGGTCGCCCGCACACACGATCAGGTCTGCGGACGCTCCCTCCGTGAGTTGGTCAGCCCCCAGCCACTCCCGGGCCCTCCACGAGGCGGCGCCGAGGGCGAACTCCGCTCCCCCGACCCGGGCCAGCAACGCGATCTCCTCCGGCAGGATGCCGTGCGCCAGCGTCCCGCCCGCATCGGTCCCCGCATAGATGGGAACCCCGGCGTCGACCGCCTTGCCGAGCGTCGTGAAGCGCCGGGCGTGCAGGGCCCGCATGTGAGCCGCGTAGGCCGGGAACTTCCCGTCGGCTGCGGCGGCGATGTCAGGAAACGTCTCGATGTTGATCAGCGTCGGCACGAGGGCCACCCCCCGCTCGGCCATGAGCTCGATCGTGGCGTCGTCCAGCCCCGTGCCGTGCTCGATGCCGTCGATGCCGGCCGCGACCAGCTCCGCCACCGCCTGTTCGTCGAAGGTGTGCGCCGTGACCCGGGCGCCCTCCTCGTGCGCGGCCGCGATCGCGTCGCGCACCACCTCGGTGGGCCACAACGGGCGCAGGTCCCCCGCCTCCCGGTCAATCCAATCCCCCACCAGCTTCACCCAGCCGTCCCCGCGACGCGCCTGGGTACGCACCTCGGCGATCAAGTCCTCAGGTTCGACCTCGGCGGCAAAGTTGCGGATGTAGCGCCGCGGGCGGGCGATGTGACGCCCCGCACGGATGATCCGTGGCAGGTCGGCACGTTCATCGATCCAGTGGGTGTCTGCCGGCGAGCCCGCGTCGCGGACCAGCAGGGTCCCCGCGTTCCGGTCGGTAAGCGCCTGGCGTTCGGCAGTCGCCGGGTCGACGGCACCGTGTCCATCCAGGCCGATGTGGCAGTGGGCGTCCACCAGGCCGGGCATCAGCCAGGCGTCCGTGGCCAAGGTGGTGGCCCCGGGAACCCGTTCGTAGGTGATGCGTCCCTCGACCACCCAGAGCTCGACGGGTTCGGCGTCAGGCAGCAGGTGTCCGGTGAGGTGGAGGCGCGGCTGTGCATGCGCCTGGCTCCCGGCGGGCACGTGATGGGTGTGCGCCGCGCCGCCGTGACTGTGCGTGATCGAGACCAGGGGTTCGCCCAGGGCTCCCAGCAGGGCGTCGTCGTGAGGCATGCCCTCAGCCTGCCTCATCGGTGCGACGACCGGGGAGCCCTCAGCCCTTGTTCTGCTGGTTGAGCATCTTCTGCAGTTCCGGAGGCAACTGGAAGTCCGCCATCGCCGCCTGCAGATCGGCCTCGTTGGTCGGCACCGGGGTGCCAGCCGCTGCGGGTTCACTCCCCGCGCGCCGCGCCGGGTTGCCGGACACGCCACGGCCCTTCGTCTTCTTCTTCTTTGCCTGCTGCTTGGCTGGGCGGCCCATGCCGGGCATTCCTCCCATGCCGGGCATGCCGGGCAGACCGCCGCCGCGCCCCATCTGCTGCATGAGCTTGCGCGTCTCCATGAAGCGGTTGACCAGACCATTGACGTCTTGGACGCTGGTGCCCGACCCGTTGGCGATGCGCGAGCGGCGGCTCCCGTTCAGGATGTCGGGCTTGGCGCGCTCGGCGGGGGTCATCGAGTAGATGATCGCCTCGATCCGATCGATCTCGCGCTCGTCGATGTTGGCGATGGCGTCCTTCATCTGCCCCATGCCGGGCATCATCCCGAGGATCTTGCTCATCGGGCCCATCTTGCGCACGGCCTGCATCTGGCCAAGGAAGTCATCGAGGCCAAACCCCTTGCCGGCCATGAGCTTCTCGGCGGCCTTGCGGGATTGATCGGCGTCGAAAGTCTTCTCGGCCTGCTCGATCAACGTGAGCAGATCGCCCATGTCGAGGATGCGGGAGGCCATCCGATCGGGGTGGAACAGGTCGAAGTCACCGAGGGCTTCACCGTTGGACGCGAACATGACGGGCTTGCCCGTGACCTTCGCGATCGACAGGGCAGCACCACCGCGGGCGTCGCCGTCCAGCTTGGACAGCACGACGCCGTCAAAGCCGACGCCCTCCGCGAAGGCGTTCGCCGTGTTGACGGCGTCCTGGCCGATCATGGCGTCGACCACGAACAGGATCTCGTCGGGGTTGACCGCGTCGCGAATGTCGGCGGCCTGCTGCATCAGCTCGGCATCGACACCGAGACGACCGGCGGTGTCGACGATCACCGTGTCGTAGAACTTGCGCGTGGCCTCCTCAATGGACGCACGCGCCACCGAGACCGGGTCGCCGACCCCGTTGCCGGGCTCAGGAGCGAACACCGGCACGCCGGCCCGCCCGCCGACGACCTGCAGCTGATTGACGGCGTTGGGTCGCTGCAGATCAGCGGCCACCAGCAGCGGCGTGTGACCCTGCTGGCGCAGCCACAGGCCGAGCTTGCCAGCCAGCGTGGTCTTACCAGAGCCCTGCAGACCGGCGAGCATGATGACGGTCGGCGGGTTCTTCGCGAACCGCAGCGTCCGCGCCTGGCCGCCGAGGATCTCGACGAGTTCCTCATTGACGATCTTGATGATCTGCTGGGTCGGGTTGAGCGCTTGGCTCAGCTCGGCGCCCTTGGCTCGTTCCTTGACGGCGGCCACGAAATCCTTGACGACGCCCAGGTTGACGTCGGCCTCCAGCAGCGCGAGCCGGATCTCTCGGGCCGTCGCGTCGATATCGGCGTCGGTGAGCCGCCCCTTGCCGCGCAGATTGCGGAAGGTGGCTTGGAGGCGGTCTTGCAGGGTGTCGAACATGAATGCCTTACTGTCGCTCGCGGTACCCGGCAAGCCTACCGGGTCGGCATCCCCGGGACTCAGGGCAGGGGGCGGTCGTCCAGCGTGAGCTGCAGGAGAACCAGATCCAGCCATCGCCCGAACTTCGCTCCGGCCTGGGGCAGCCGTCCCACCTCCACGAACCCGAGCTTCTCGTGCAGGGCAATCGAGACGTCGTTCTCGTGGCTGACGGCCGCCATCAGGACGTGCACCCCGGCCTCGCGTGCCGTGGAGACCAGCCCGCCCAGCAGCAGGCGTCCCACCCCCAGGCCACGGGCCGACTCGTCGACGTAGAGGGTGTCCTCCCTCGTCATCCGGTAGCCCGCCTTGCCACGAAACGGCCCCCAGGACGCCCAGCCGACCACGCGGCCGGCCACCTCCGCGATGAGGATCGCCTGCCCGGCGGCGCTGCGCTCCTCGAACCAGGCGCGGCGCTCGGGAACGGTCTGCGGCTCGGTGTCCCAGCTGGCCGTGTTGACCGCGACGGACTGGTTGTAGATGGCGACCATCGCCGGTACATCCTGCGCCGTCGCGGGCCGCAGGATCGGCATCGGCTCAGCCACCGAGCAGCCCGTCGACGAAACCCTCCGCCGTGAACGGCGCGAGGTCGTCCGCGCCCTCTCCCAGACCGACGAACTTCACCGGGACACCCAGTTCACGCTGCACCGAAACGACGATGCCCCCCTTCGCCGAGCCATCCAGCTTGGACAACACGATGCCGGTCACCTGGGTGACTTCGTTGAACACGCGTGCCTGGATGAGCCCGTTCTGCCCGGTCGTCGCGTCCAGCAGCAGCAGCGTCTCGGTGATGGGCGCCCGCTTCTCGATGACCCGCCGGATCTTGCCCAGTTCGTCCATGAGGTTGGACTTGTTGTGGAGCCGTCCCGCGGTGTCGATCAGCACCACATCCACCCCCTTTTCGACGCCCGCGCTGACCGCTTCGTAGGCCACGGACGCCGGGTCGGCGCCCTCCGCGCCCCGGACAGTCTCGACGCCGACGCGGTCCCCCCATGTCTGCAACTGCTCCGCGGCTGCCGCGCGGAACGTGTCGGCCGCTCCCAACAAGACAGTCTTTCCCTCTGCGACCAGAAGCCGGGCAAGCTTGCCCACCGTCGTCGTCTTGCCGGTGCCGTTCACTCCGACGACGAGCACCACCGCAGGAAGACCGTCGGCGGAATCGAGGTCAAGATCCCGGTCCAAGCTGGGGTCGGTGAGGGCGACGAGTTCCCGGCGCAGCACCGCTCGGGCGCGTTCGGGGTCGGCGACCCCGTCGATCGACAGTTCCCTACGGAGGTTCTCCACCAGCTCTCCGGTGGGACCCACCCCCAGGTCGGAGCCGATCAAGGTGGCCTCGAAGTCATCCCAGGTGTCGGCATCCAGCTTGTCGCTGCTGATGATCCCGAGCAACGCCTGAGCTAGCACGTTGGTGGATCCCGACAGGCGCCGGCGGAGCCGTGCCAGCCTCGTCCCGGCCTCCTCGGGGGCCTCGGTCTCGACGACGGGGGCCGGGGCAACGTCGGCACCGGGCCGCGGAGGCGTCGGCGCGGCCGGAGGGAGTTCGACGCGGTGGCTGCGGGTGAGGGCCTGGCGGCGACGCACGACGACGACCGCGGACACGGCCCCCACGAGCACGACGACGGCGAGGACGATCCACAGGATCAGATCAACGGGCACCCGGCCATCCTAATGGCCGGGCCGGCGAGGCCGGCCGCCCCCT
>NZ_DAIOIA010000043.1:0-22347 GCF_036744435.1 Propioniciclava sp.
GGTCAGGACAGGGTCTCGCTCCACAGCAGCCACGCCAGGCCGTCATAGGTGGGCTGGAGCCCGTCGACGTAATCCGCGGCCAACAATGCGGCGGCCTTGTCGGAGGCGGCTACTGCTTCCGCTCGCAGGCTGCTGTGCTCGGGGACCGCCCGCAACAACGCGATCGCGAGCCCCGCGTCCGTGGCCCCCAGGCCCATCGGTGCGCCGGGCAGATCTGCGCCCAGACGCCGCACGAGCGTCTGCACGCCCCCCGCGCACACCGCTTCGGGCCCCTGACCCACGAGGGACGCCTCGAACCGCTCTGCGGGCGTGGTGGCCTTGGCCAGGATGGCGCTCAAATCCAGGGGGGCCACCCCCATCTGGAGGCCCGCCACCCACGCCCACGACGCGATCAGCCCGTCCCCGGCACCGAACCGGCGCCGGGCGAGCACATCCAGCGCGGCAATCCCCAACGCCTCATCGTGCGTCTCCACGGCCACCGCGAGCGCCACCAGCGGCGCGAACTGGTCCTCGCGCGCCAACCAGTCCTCCTGCTCCAGCCAGTCCAGGGCCGCGTTCGGGTCGGCCACCACACGCCGCGACAAGGCGGCCGCGACGACCGCCCCGGACGCCGTCGGCAAACCACCGGGACGCCTCCCCAGCAGGGGCGCAACCACCTCGGCGGCCAGGACGCGCGGGTCCGGCTCGAAGGTGGGCCGCAGCCGGGTGACGCCGCGGGCTCCGTGCACCGCGATCTCCCGATGCCCCGCCGCGGCCGTCGCCACGCCCGCGATGTCGTCGCTGGCCACGGTGACGCCGTGCCCGGGGACCAGCGCCTGATCGGGGGTGTCGAAGCGTATCGCGTCGCCCGGACGGGCGATCAGTTCCGGCACCCAGCCGGGCATCGCCGCCCGAGCTTGTTCGAGACGGTCGATGGGGCCGAACTCCAGCCGTGTGACATGCCGGGCGAACGGCCGCAGCGAACCGGTCGGGTTCGCCAGGAAGAACGCCGCCATGTTCGGCTCCAGCGCCTCAGCCCGGCGGCCCGACGGGGAGAACCGCGGCGATGGGCTGCTCTCCCGCAGGAACCCCTGCCGCAGCCGAATCAGCAACGACGGCCGATCGCCCTCCTCCCGGGAGATCACGAGGAAGCCGTCCGACTCGGCGGTCCACGACCAGCCGGTCCATCCTGGCGCCACGCGCACCACCATGCCGAGCGGAGGGGCGGCCTGCGTCTCATCGGAGCGGTTGTCGAGCGCCAACTCGACGGCCCAGTCCCCCACCAGATCACGGACGCTGAGCCGGAAGCCGATCTCCCCCACCGCGTAGGACACCTCGTCCTCCACCTCATGGGAGACGCCCGCCTCCGGCCCCTCAGGGATCCCGAACGTGACCTCGCACACGTCCTCGCCACCGGACGTCACGCGCAGGCCACGGCCACCGCCCGACCAGCGCCACGCGAAGGCATCGCTCATCGGTCCGCCCCCGCCCCGACGATCTCCGCCTCGCCGCGAGCACCCGACGGCTGGCAGGTGGGACACCAGTAGAGATGCCGACCCGCCAACTCGGTCGTGGCGACCGGAGTCCCGCACACGTAACAGGGCAGCCCGGCCCGCCGGTACACGTAGACCTCGCCGCCATGCCGGTCCACGCGCGGATCGCGTCCCATCGCCTGCGGCATGTGCTCCTCAGCGACCGTGTCGATGCGGCCCACCTCGACGGCCTCCCCCATGAGCAGCACCAGGTCGGCCCACACGGCGTCGAACACCTCCGCGGGCAGATCCTGGGCGGGCAGCAACGGATCGATCCGATGCCGGAACAGCACCTCGGCACGAAAGATGTTCCCCACCCCGGCGAATGCGGCCTGATCCATCAGCACGACCGCGAACGGCTTGCGGCTGCGCCGCACCTTCGCCCACGCACGCGCCGGGTCGGCGTCCGGACGCAGCGGGTCGGGCCCCGAGGACGCCACCACCTCGGCACGCTCGGCTGCCGTGATGAGCCGGCACCACTGCGGGCCACGCAGGTCCGCAGCCGTGACGCCGTCGCTGAGCCGCAACCGCAGGGTCGACGGGTTCGGCGCCGGAAACACGTGGGTGAACTGGAACTTGCCGATCAGGCCGAGGTGAATCCACACCGTTCCGGGCACGAAATCGACCAGCAGGTGCTTGCCGACGGATTCGGCGCCGACCAGCGGCTCCCCGTCCAGAAGGGCGGCCGCTTCGGCGAACCGGCCCTGAGGGCTCGCGACACGCAACGGCTCCGCCTTGAAGGTGTCGGTGAGGTGCCGGGCCAGGCGGTGTGTCACGTGTCCTTCGGGCATGGTCCTCTCCTCGCAGCGGTCGGGGGCCAACTGTAGTCGCCGCCGCTAAGATCACGACCGTGGCGGAACAGACCCCTCGACGTGCGCTGCCGCCGACGTCCGCCCCCACTACCGACGACGCCCCCGGGCAGCGCGCACACACGAGCCGGTTCGCCCGCTGGCGCAAGCGATACTCGCTGGTCTCCGACATCCTCACCCCGCAGCGCCTCGGGCTCGCGCTCGCCGCGATCGTGCTGCTGCTGACCGGTGCCTTCGGCGGCCTGGACGCGGTGACCAGCGATGACCCCGACGAGACCCCGGCAGGGCAGGCGAACCAGCCCTTGTCGATCGGCCCCGCCACCATCACGGTGATGCGGCTGCGGCACGCCGATGCGCTGCCGCCGATCGCCTCCGCCCAGGCGGGCACCACCTACTTCTTCGGTGTGCTCCAGGTGGTCAACACCTCCAGCGAGCCCCTCGGCGCCACAGCGGTGGCTTCAGCGCTGGCACTCGACGTCCCCGGGATCGACCCCGGCCAGGCCGCACCGTCGTTGTACCGGATCGACGACTCCCTGGGGGCCCGCACCTTCCAGCCAGGCGTCCCGGTCAACGTGGTTGCGGTGTGGCCCACGACCAGCCAGGACGCTCCCGCCGAGGCACACCTGACGCTCAGCACGCTCACCTGGTATGAGTACTTCTCCTCCGCCGACGCCGAATGGCAGGTCCAGGAGCCGGCCTTCATCGTCGCGCTCCCGGTCGAAGAGCTGGCCGAGCCATGATCCGGCTGACCCGCGACGGCGTGATCACCGCGCTGCTGGTGGTCGCTGCCCTGTTCGTCGGCTCGCTGGTGGCCGAACGCATGCCCGACCCGGCCGCCGTCCTGGATCGCCCGTTCGAGCGTCACGCCGGAATCGGGGCCCCGGTCCCGATGCGCACGGGCACGCTCACCGTGACCGGCATCCGCTCCGGGACCCAGGTGTCCAGCTATCTCGACATCGCGGCGACGCAGGGAGTCTGGCTGGTCGCCGACGTCGAGTGGACGCCCACCACCGAAGCGTTCCCGCTCAACGCCCACGCCGCCAGGGTCGTCGCCGCCGACGGTCGCCGCTACGGCGGCACGTCCGAGATCGCCACCGGCTGCACGCGCACCCAGGCCGGCGTCACCTTCGTCTGCGCGCTGGCCTTCGAGATGGCACCGACCGCGTTGGCCGGAGCCGCGCTGCATGTGGCCGCCTCGTCCTCGGTCGACGATGCGGATGACGTCGCGGTCATCGACCTGGGGCTCGACGCCGCCGGGGCTGCCGCGCTGGCATCCGCCGCCGGGCGCGTCGTCCTCGCCGAACCCCACGTCAAGGAGCCGTGATGCGCACGTCGACCTGGTGGCGCTCAAACCGGCTGTGGCTGGTGCTGCTGCTGCCCGCCCTGGCGCTGGCGCTGGCGGCGTCCTCGTTCCGGTTCTCAGCCCTCTACCTGCGGTGGGAATGGAGCCAGCCGACGCTGCTGCGGGCTCCCGGCGCCTACACCCAGACCTTCAGCACGGGAACGCACACCCTGCAGCGGACAGTCGAGGTGGGTGTCGCGGCGGTGGAGCGGGCCGTCGAGGTGGAGGGCGAGTACGCGGCGGGAGGCACGGCGTTGTGGCGAGTCGCCCTCGACTTCGCGGCTGCCCCCGACCAGATCCTGGCCACGTGCGAGATCGAGTTGGAGGACGCCGCCGGGATCCGTTACGGGGTGCGTGGCGCCAAAGTGAACGCCGACGGCGACCCCGACTCCACCTGGGTGCACCGCGGCTGCACCCCCGCCGACGCCCCCGGGCCCACCGTCGACTTCGACGGGCAGGTGCGCGAAGCCGACACGACGCGACCGCAACGCTGGCAGGTGGTCACCTCGGTGGCGGTCCCAGCCGGAGTCGAACCGACGCTGGTGCGGGTGATGTGGGATCGGCCCGGATACCTCAGGCTGACGATCCCCCGCTGAGCGCCACCACGTCAGCGGCCGATGCTGCGGAGGCCTCCCCGGCGTCCTCACCGGCGCGCTGGCTGAGCACCACGGCGTTGACGGCCGCCGCCAGCAAGGACAGCGCCACCACGAAGTAGACGGTGCGCCCGGCGAGCAGCAAATAGGGGCTGATCGCGTACTGCCGCAGCGACGGACCGGGCCCGAACACCTCCCTCAAGCCGAGATAAGTCAGCGCCTGCAGTCCGGACGCGATCGAGAACACGATGCAGAACAACACCATGGACAGCACGCCCGCGCTCGCCACCCGGCCGATCGCCTGCAAGGTGTTCTGGACGGGCGTCGTGATCGGCTCGACGACCTGAGCAACCACCCTGCGCACCGGCTGGGGGATGGACTTCATCTTGTCGGTGACCTCGTCGTGGGTGGCAAAGCTCAACTCGTTCGACTTCAGGGTCGTCCCCAACACGGCAGCCCCGATGACCAGCCAGGCCACCGGGACGATGATCAGGTTGCCCAGGTCGCTCACGACCGTGATCACGGCGTCGACGATCGTGGTGGCCACCAGGCTCCAGGAACGCACCCACGCGACCAGGCCGTCCCACCACTCGACCACGCCCGCGACGGCGCGACGCGACTGCACCCAGGCCGACAGTTGGTCGATCTGATGGGCGAAGGCGTTGGCGAGCGTGATCATCCACAGCACCTCGATGTAGATGGCCGCGGCCGACCAGGCGAGGTGCCGCTGGGTCAGTTGCAGCAGCGAGATGACCTTGCGGGCGACGAGCGCCCCCACGACCAGTGCGATCAGGCCCCAGCCCTCGGCGTACACGGTCCGGCCGAAATCCATCGACCCCAGAGCCGCATTGAGCGCCTCGTCAGCCGTCGCGTCGACCACGAAGTTGCGAGCGTCCTCCTTCAGCATCCCCGCCGTCGCATACACCGCCAGGAACGGGATCATGACCTGCGCCGCCACGCTCAGGTCGGCCTGCCAACGCTCCCGGGTCGAGACCGTCACCACGTTGCTGAAGGCCGACAGCGTCGGGGCGGTGGCCCGCAGCATGAGCACCAGTGACAGCAGCGTCGACAGCGGGGCCAACGGCAGAATGAACACGGCCGCCGTGGCGTTCACGTCGGAGACGATCGTCGCCAACCACAAGAACCCGGTGCGTCCGGCCCAGCCGAAGAGGAACAGGCACAGTAGTTCCGGCCCGTGGTTGACCAGCACCCGCGCGCCGTCCACGAAGAGGCGCAGCACCGAGCCGAGCGCGTCCTTGATGAGGTTCACGAGGGGGTGTCAGGGCGCCGGCACGCCGAACGTCACGCCCGCGGGGCGTTCTCGTAGTCCTCGAGCTCCTTGATCCGGCGCACGTGCCGCGGATCCTGGGAGAAGGGAGTCTCCAGGAACACCTTCGCCATGTCGAGGGCATCCTCCAGGCTCTGCATGCGCCCGCCCAGGCTGAGGACGTTCGCGTCGTTGTGCTCGCGACCGAGCCGGGCCATGACCGTGTTGTAGGCGAGTGCCGCCCGGATGCCGCGCACCTTGTTGGCGGCGATCTGCTCGCCGTTGCCCGAGCCACCCAGCACGATGCCCAGCGACCCTGGATCCTTCGTCACCGCCTCGGCCGCCGGAATCACGAACCGCGGGTAGTCGTCCTGCGCGTCGTAGCGATCGGCGCCGTGATCGACGACCTCATACCCCAAGGCGGTGAGTTCCTTGACCAGATACTGCTTGAGATCGAAGGCGGCATGATCGGTCGCAATGTGAACGCGCATGCCGCAAGTGTGGCCCAAGCCGGTGCCGACGCGCACGCGTTCCTGACCAGATGGGCCCGAAATCGGTACCGTGAGGCTCAGTCGAAGATCGGGTCGACCGTGCGGGTCCGCTTCAGCTCGAAGAACCCGTCGTAGGCAGTGACCTTGGCGACGCCGTCGAACAACTCGCCTGCCGCCCCTCCCTTCGGCGCCGGTGAGATCACCGGGCCGAACAGCGACTTGCCATTGATGCGCACCACCGGGGTGCCCACTTCGTCACCCACCGGATCCATGCCCTCGTGGTGGCTTCGGCGCAGATCATCGTCCTGGGCGTCGGTGTCCCCCGCCGCGGCCAGGTCGATCGGCAGACCGGCGTCCGCGAGGGCCGCCTCCAGCGTCGGGCGCACCTTGGCCTCGCCCCCGGGGTGGTAGCGGGTTCCGATCGCCGTGTAGAAGTCGCGCAGTGCCTGCTGTCCGTGGGTGCGCTCCACCTCCATGGCGACCCGCACGCCTGCCCACGCGGTGTCCAGCAGAGCCCGGTACCCCTGCGGGAGATCGCGCCCCTCGTTCAGCACCGACAGGCTCATCACGTGGAACTCCACGTGGACATCGCGCACCTTCTCGACCTCCAGCAGCCAGCGCGAGGTCATCCACGCCCACGGGCACACCGGGTCGAACCACAGGTCAACGGTTTGCGTCATGCGCGAAACCCTACCCGGACGCGCCCGCGTCCTGGAGGGGTCACCCGGGCCCAGGGCGCTAGTGTGGTCGCGTCATAACGTCAAGCGCATCAAGGATGAGCCGCATGTTCCGTGCCAACATCACCCGTGACGAGGCGAATCTCCGCAGCCGTCAGCTCCGTGTCGCCTCGTATGAGGCCCTGGTCGACCTGTCCGGCCGACGTCTCGACGGTACCCCGCTGGACGCCCCGGACAAGACGTTCGTCTCCACGACGACGGTTCGGTTCAGTTCCATCGCCTGCGTCGCGAACGCGAACGTCATCGCCGAGGAGATCCTTGAGGCCACGCTCGACGGCGAGGCGGTTCCCCCGGAGGCGTTCGACGGCGAACACCTCACGCTCACCCTCGGGGAGGGCGACCATGAGCTGCGCGTGGCGGCCGTGATGCGGTTCTCCCGCACTGGCGAGGGCCTGCACCGCTTCATCGATCCCGCCGACGACAAGACCTACCTGTACACGCAGTTCGAGGTCGCCGACGCCCGCCGCATGTATGTCACGTTCGAGCAGCCCGACCTCAAGGCGACGTTCCAGCTCTCCGTCATCGCCCCCGGGGCGTGGACGGTGCTGTCCAATGCGCCCGCCGTGGAGCCGGTGACGCTCGCCGACGAACTGGGCCGCTGGGACTTCGAGGCGACGCCTCGGATCAGCACCTACATCACCGCGCTGGTGGCCGGGGACTTCCATTCGGTGCACGACTCCTACGAGCGCGCCGACGGGTCCGCGATCCCGCTGTCGATTCACGTGCGCGAATCCGTCGCGCAGCACCTCGACGCCGAGCGCATCTTCGAGACCACCAAGCGTGGCTTCGAGGTGTTCGAGGAGCACTTCGGACGCCCCTACCCGTTCGACGACTACGCGCAGGTCTTCGTGCCCGAGTTCAACTTCGGAGCCATGGAGAATGCGGGCTGCATCACCTTCCGCGACGAGTACATCTTCCGCAGTCGCCAGACGGCCGCCAGCTACGAGGCGCGGGACAACACGATCCTGCACGAGATGGCGCACATGTGGTTCGGCGACCTGGTGACGATGACCTGGTGGGACGACCTGTGGCTCAACGAGTCCTTCGCCGAGTGGGCGTCCCACTTCGCCCAGGACGAGATCCGCGCCCGCTACGGCGACCGGCCCAACCCGTGGGCCACCTTCTCCAACAGCCGCAAGACGTGGGCCTACCGCCAAGACCAGCTCCCCTCGACGCACCCGATCGCCGCCGACATGGTCGATCTGGAAGCCGTCGAGTTGAACTTTGACGGCATCACCTACGCCAAGGGCGCCTCGGCGCTGCGGCAGCTCGTCGCCTTCGTCGGCAAGGAGGACTTCCTCGCGGGCGTGCGGGCGTACTTCGCCAAGCATGCCTTCGGCAACACGCAACTCCCCGACCTGCTGGCCGAACTCGAGGTGGCCTCCGGGCGCGACCTGGGCTTCTTCACCAGCCAGTGGCTGCAGACGGCGGGCGTGAACACCATCGCCGCCGACTGGGACGAGGCGGACGGCCAATTCACCCGGTTCGGCATCCGGCAGTGGGCCTCCCCGCAGTGGCCGACCCTGCGTCGGCAGCGGATCGCGGTCGGCCTGTACAACCTCGTCGATGACGCGCTGGTACGCACCGAGCGGTTCGAGTTCGACATCGACGGCGAGTACACGGAGGTGTCCGAGCTCACGCACGCGCGGCGCCCCGATCTGCTGCTCCTCAACGACGACGACCTCTCCTACACCAAGATCCGCCTCGATCCGCGGTCGCTGGAGACGCTGGTGGCGCACATCCACCAGCTCGACGACGAACTGGCCCGCGCACTCGCCTGGGGATCCACGTGGGACCTCACCCGCGACGGCGAGATGAGCGCCTCCGACTATGTGGATCTCGTGCTCCGCGGCGTCGGCGTGGAAACGGACCTGACGGCCGTCAACGCGCTGCTGGCGCAGGCCCGGCTCGCAATCGACTACTACGCGCCGAGCGCGGACCGCAAGGCGCTGGCCCGCCGGTTCACCGCCGGCCTAGCGCAGCTCGTCAAGGACGCCGAACCGGGTTCGGACCACCAGCTCGCGCTCACCCGGGCGCTGGCCCTGTCGATCGACTCCGAGCCGGGGGCCGCGGTGCTGGCCGCCTGGCTGTCGGGTGAGGAGATCCCCGAGGGGCTGGCGGTCGACGCCGACCTGCGGTGGCGGCTGCTGACCGAACTGGCCCGCGTCGGCGCGGCAGGCGAGGCGGAGATCGCCGCGGAACTCGAGCGGGATCAGACCTCCACGGGGGCCGAGAAGGCGGCCGGGGCACGGTCGGCGTCGCTGGACGCCGACGCCAAGGCGGCCGCGTGGGCCGCCGCGACGGAGCAGGACACGCCCAACGAAACGCATTTCCAGATCACGTCCCAGTTCTGGCAGCTGGATCAAGACGACATCCTGGCGCCGTACGCGGACCGCTACCTGGAGGTCGTGGACGCGATCGGCGCCCAGCGCGGCCGCTGGGCCACCGCGTCGACGACGATCCGGCAGCACGTGCTGGGGCTGCTGTTCCCGCGTCCCCTCGCGGATCGGGCGTTCATCGCGAAGCTGGACGCCTTCCTCGGCGAGCGTGACCTGCCGGACTCGGTCAAGCGCCTGGTCCTGGAGCGCCGCGACGACGCCCTGCGCGCCCTGCACAACCAGGGGGCGTGAGCAGCCCGGCGACCGGGAGGCGGCGATGAGCGGACTCACCGTCGGTGAGGTGGCCGGCTGGCTGGAAGAGGCCTACCCGCCAGCCCTCGCCGAGGACTGGGATCGGGTCGGCCTGGGTGTCGGCGACCTCGCTGCAGCCGTCGACTCGGTCGTGCTGAGCGTGGACGTGACCGACGCCGTGCTCGCAGAGGCCGTCGGCCGGGGCGCTCAGTTGATCGTCAGCCACCACCCGCTGCTGCTGCGAGGGGTCCACGCGGTGCGCGCCGACGAGCCGAAGGGGCGATTGCTGATCGCCGCGATCCGCGCCGGAGTGGCGGTGTTCAGCGCCCACACCAACGCTGACTCCGCCGCGCACGGGGTCGCCGACGCGCTCGCCGACGCGGCCGGTCTCGACGAACGGCGCCCCCTGGTCCCGGCAGCATCGGACCCCTCCCTGGGGTTGGGCCGCGTCGGTCGGTTGCGGGAGCCGGTGACGGCCGCCACGCTCGCGGCGCGACTGGCCGCCGCCGTCCCCGCCACCACGACCGGGGTGCGGGTGGGCGGTGATCCGGAGCGGCGCATCGAGACGGTCGCCGTGCTGGGCGGGGCGGGAGATTCACTGCTGGGGGCGGTGCGCGCCCGCGGCGTCGACTGCTACGTGACCGGGGACCTGCGTCATCATCCCGCCCAGGACTTCCTGGCCTACGACGATGCCCCGTGCCTGATCGACGTGCCGCATTGGGCGGCCGAATGGCTGTGGCTGCCGGCTGCCGAGCGGCTCCTGCAGCGGAGGGCCACGGCCGAAGGCATCCGCCTCACCACGCACGTGTCCACGCAGGTGACCGACCCGTGGACGGCGGTGTTCCCGCCGCGCACGTGACCGGCTGCGCTCAGCCGAACGCAACCGCCTCGATGGCGTCGCGGTCCAGCAGGGCGTCCACGATGATGGCGCGCAGCCCGAGCGTCAGCGACTCACCGGCGGGCAGCGTCAGGGGACGATCCCAGGCCAGCGAGGGCCCGAGCCCGGTGTAGTCGGATGCCCGGCAGAACCAGGGCCGAGACTCCCCCGGCGGCTGTGTGAACACGATGGTGAGGGGGCCCGCGGGACCGCCGACGCCTGCCACCCAAGTCGCAGGACGCCCGTTGATGGCCGCTTCTCCTTCGCCGTCCGCCGTGATCAGCCGCTCCAGGCGGCCGTCGGCGAATCGCCAGAACAGTCCCGCGTACCCGGCTCCGCTACGGCCGTGCGCGGCCGGGCTCGTGAACACGAGGTCGGTCTGCCCCGCGGTCAGTTCTGACTCCCAAGCCAGCACCCAGCCGGGATGCGGGCCAGGCAGGACCGACGCGGAGAGCCGCCGGTTCTCGCTCAGCAGCGGCTCACCCGCCTGGCTGAGCCAGGTCAGCGTCTCCTTCAGCCCCGTGGGGCGGTGCGCGGTGGGGGGATGGACCTCGCGCGACACCGACAGCTGACGGCCGTGGTTGGGCAGCAGGGTGTGACCCAGCCCGCGCACGTACGTCCGGCCACCCCAAAACGAGGTGCCGTTGACATCCGGCGGGGCCAGACTGAGTCCGTACTGGTGGCGGTAGTTCTCCGGGCGTGCCGCGGTGAGGACGCGTCCCGACAGCGTGCGGATCGGATGCAGGTAGGGCCGACGGGCGTGCACGACGGGGAGGGCCGCACCATCGTGGTAGACAGCCAACTCCACCTCACCGGCCGCCAGCACGTCACCTTCGGGGCGGGCATGCCAGCGCGGGGCACCCTGGGGGACCCGTCGGGGCCCGGCGGGTGCGGCATGCGACTTCCCCAGCGGGGCCGGGCCCGTGGACTGCCGGTGCACGAGCGCGGGGCGGAACGGCTCCCCCGCGGCGGTGTCAGCGCCGCCGAGCAGGGCGGCCAACCGCTGCCACGCCACGGCCCCCAGCGCGTGGTGGGCCACGCCCAGCGTGGTCAGCGGGGGCACCGAGAACCGGGACAGGTCGATGTCGTCGAACCCCACCACCGAGACGTCACCGGGGACGGAAACGCCGATCCGGCCGAAGTGGCTCAGCAGCCCGAACGCCACCAGATCGTTGAAGGCGACCACCGCACTGGCTCCCGTGTCCAGGACGCGCGGCGCCGCCTCGAACCCGTCTTGAAGCTGATAGCCGGCCCGCAGGCTGACCACCCGCAACGATGGATGGTCCGCCTGCACCTCGTCCCAGGCCTCCCGCCGGGCCCGGTCGCCGCTGCTCTCCACCGGTCCGCCCAGGTAGACGATGTCGCGGTGGCCCAGACCGATCAGATGGTCGGCCGCAGCGATGACGCCGGCGCGGTAGTCGATGGTCAGGCCGGGCGGACACACGGTCGTGCCCGCGGGCCTGCCCACGACGAGCGCGGGCTGAATCTCCGCCAGGGTGGGGCCCAGCCGGTCGTCGGTCGCCCGCGGCGACACCCACAAGACGGCGTCGCAGCGCGCCCGTGCGTCCCGGGCCACCTGGAGCTCTATCTCGGGTTCGGCCCCCGTCTCCGTCACCAGGACGCGGTAGCGCGATGCCGAGGCGGCCCGCGTGATCCCCTCCACGACCTGCTGGAACATGGGGTTTCCCAGTTCCGGGACGAGCACCGCGATGGTCTGCGTGCGCCCCAGGGACAGGGAGCGGGCTGCGCTGCTGGGGTGATAGGCCAGGCGCCGGGCCACCTGCCTCACGCGCTCGGCGAGCGCCGGATCGACGGTGGTCTGGCCGTTCATGACACGCGACACGGTCGCCGAGGAGACGGCCGCGGCTTTGGCCACGTCGCTGATGGTTACCCGGGAACGTTCCGTCACTGTCGCGCGCTTCGTCGTCGCTCACCGCGACGTCGTCGTCGGGGTGAGGGGACGCCTCAGGCCGGTTCGACCTCGGAGCTGGTGCCCTGGCTGCGGCGCAGCCAGGCGGGGCCCATCACGGCCAGGACCACCGGCACCGCGATGACCACGGGCAGGGCGACCGTGAGCAGCAGGATGTCGTTCAGCGACGGGTTGTACACCTCCGGCCAGCCGGGCACCGTGTGCGTTTCCAGCAAGGGGAACAACGTGAAGTGCGGCATGCGCGAAATGGTAGCGGACACTGCGATAGATTGAGGCCCCGAGCGGCGTGGGATCCACGACCGTTTCGAGGCGAGGAGTACCAGGTTGAGCGCAGGCAGCGACTCCCGGGTCATCTGGGATGGCGACGACATCACCCGGGCGTTGAACCGCATCGCCCTTCACATTCTCGAAAGCAACAAGGGCGGTGACGGGCTGGTGCTGCTGGGCATCCGCACGCGCGGCGTCCCGCTGGCGCATCGGCTCGGTGCGGCCATCGAACGGGCCGAGGGCCAGGCCGTGCCCGTCGGCGAACTCGACATCACGATGTACCGCGACGACCTGCGGCGCCAGCCCACCCGGGCGGTCGGCCCGACCCGGGTGCCGGTGTCCGTGGACGGCCGGACGGTCGTCCTGGTCGACGACGTCCTCTTCTCCGGGCGGACGATCGCGGCCGCGATGGAGGCCCTGAAGGACCTGGGCCGCCCGAAGGCCATCCGCCTCGCGGCCCTCATCGACCGCGGCCACCGCGAACTGCCCATCCAGGCCGACTTCGTGGGCAAGGACCTCCCCACCGGCCCCTCCCAGCATGTGCGGGTCGCGCTGGCCGAGATCGACGGCGAGGATCAGGTCAGCATCAGCAACGAGAAGGAGAACTGATGCGCCACCTGCTCAGCACCGCCGACCTGAGCCGCGACGAGATCACGTCACTGCTGAACGTGGCCGAGGAGATGCACGAGGTGCAGCGCCGGCCCATCAAGAAGATCCCCGCCCTGCGCGGACGCACGATCGTCAACATCTTCTTCGAGGACTCCACCCGTACCCGGAGCTCCTTCGAGATCGCCGGCAAGTGGATGAGCGCCGACACCATCAACGTGTCCGCGAAGGGCTCCAGCGTCAGCAAGGGCGAGTCCTTGCGCGACACCATGATGACCCTGGACGCGATGGGCGTGGACTGCTTCGTCATCCGGCACAACTCTTCCGGGGCGGTCGCCCAGGCTGCGGGCTGGGTGCGAGCCCACGTCGTCAACGCCGGCGACGGCCAGCACGAGCACCCCACCCAGGCGCTGCTGGACGCCTACACGATGCGCCGGCATTTCCGCGAGGCGAAGCTCGCCGACACGTTCCGTGGCAAGCGGATCGCCATCGTCGGCGATCTCCTCCACAGCCGCGTGGTGCGCAGCAACGTGCTGCTGCAGCGGACCCTCGGCGGCCAGATCACGCTGGTCGCTCCCCCGACGCTCATGCCGACCGGCGTCGAGCAGTGGGGAGTGCGCGCCACCCACGACTTCGACTCGGTGCTGGAGGAGGCCGATGTGGTGATGATGCTGCGCGTCCAGCGGGAGCGGATGTCGGGCGGCTTCTTCCCCACCGCGCGCGAGTACGCCGCCGAGTACGGGCTGACCGCCCAGCGGCTGGCCCGGCTCAAGCCGAGCGTCGCCATCCTCCACCCCGGCCCCATGAACCGGGGCGTCGAGATCTCCAGCGAGGCCGCCGACGCGGCGTCTTCGCGGGTCCTGGATCAGGTTTCCGCGGGCGTCGCCGTCCGCATGAGTGTGCTGTACCACCTGCTGGGTGGGGAAGGAGAGGCCCGATGAGCCTGCTCATCACCGGAGTTCGGCTCGCCGACGGCAGCGTCACCGACCTGGCCGTCGAGCAGGGCCGGTTCGTCGAGCCGACGGACCTGTCCGCCCCCGCCGAGCGCATCGACGCGGATGGTCTGCTGGCGCTGCCCGGCCTGGTCGACCTGCACACCCACCTGCGCGAGCCTGGTCGCGAGGACGCCGAGACGGTCGCCTCCGGAACCCTGGCCGCGGCGCGCGGGGGGTACACGGCGGTGTTCGCCATGCCGAACCTGACCCCGGCCACCGACACCGGCGAGGCGGTCGTCTACCTCAACGAGTTGGCCGCCCGCGACGCCCACTGCGAGGTGGTTCCGATCGGGGCCGTCACCAAGGCCCGCGAGGGCGAGGAACTGGCCGAGCTGGGCCTGATGGCCGCCCAGGGCGTCACCGTGTTCTCCGACGACGGCGCCTGCGTCCACGATTCGCTGATCATGCGGCGGGCGCTGACCTACCTCAAGCCGTTCGGCGGGGTCGTCGCGCAGCACGCCCAGGATCCGCGGCTGGCCGGACCGTCGGCCTGCTGCCACGAGTCGGAGATCTCCGGGCGCCTCGGCCTGCCCGGCTGGCCGACCGTCGCCGAATCGACCATCGTCGCCCGGGACGTGCAACTCGCCGAGTTCACCGGCGGCCGCTACCACGCCTGTCACCTCTCGACCGCCGAGAGTGTGGAGGTGATCCGCTGGGCGAAGAAGCGCGGCATCGATGTGACCGCTGAGGTCACCCCCCACCATCTGCTCCTCGACACCCCCCATGTGGAGGGCTACGACACCACCTTCAAGGTGAACCCGCCGCTGCGCACCTCCGAGCACATCGAGGCCCTTCGCGAGGCTTTGGCCGATGGCACCATCGACATCGTCGGCACCGACCACGCCCCGCACGCCCGCCAGGACAAGGACCATCCCTTCGATGTGGCCTCCCCCGGGATGCTCGGGCTCGAACAGGCCCTGAGCGTGGTGATCGAGGTCATGGTGAACACCGGCCGCATGGACTGGGCGACTCTGGTGGACCGGATGTCGGCGGCACCCGCCCGGATCGGACGCCTGGCACACCAGGGGCGTCCCCTCGCCGTCGGGGAGCCCGCGAACCTGGTCCTGGTCGACCCGGCGCGGCGCGCCACGGTGGATCGGGCGGCCTCGGCGTCCCGCTCCCGGAACAATCCCTACCACGGCATCGACCTGCCCGACCCGGTCGAGCTGACGCTGTGGCGCGGCACCCTGACGTATCGCCGGTGAGCGCCCCGCGGCAGCCCGGGACCGCCTCCTCGCGCGCGCTGTGGGCGAAGCTGGCCCCCCTGGCGTACCTGCCGGTGTTCCTGCTGTGGTACTTCGCGCTGGAGGGACGCCCGTCCGAGGGCATGTTCGTCGTCGACTCCACCTTCGACGCGCTGATCCCGTTCGATGCCCGCTGGGCGCTCGGCTACTTCGCCTGGTTCCCGTTCCTGCTGGGTTTCATCGGCTGGCTGCTGGTGCGGGATTTCCGCAGCTACGCGGAGACCCCGCGGCTGGCGTTCCTGCTGATCGTCGGGATGACGGCCTGCCTGATCGGGTACACGCTGTGGCCGACGACGCAGACGCTGCGACCGCAGGCCTATCCCGACCAGGGCTGGTTCACGGGGATCGTCGCCGGGTTGCAGGGCTTCGACGACCCTTCCAACGTGTTTCCCAGCCTGCACGTCTACACCTCGCTGGTGGTGGCGTACTGCCTGATCGTCAGCCGCTACGTCACCTCGATGTGGGTGAAGGCGGCCGGGATCGTGCTCACCGTCGTGATCGCGTTCTCCACGGCCTTCCTCAAGCAGCATTCGATCGTGGACGCCTTCGGCTCGGCGGCACTGTTCCTGCTGGTGCTGGCCGGATGGGCGCTGCTGTCGGGACGCCGCACCCCGCCCGCCGCCTGACTTTCCTCCTCACCTAGACCGACGCTCTCACGATCTGAGATCTGACGCGCCGAACCGGCGGCCCCCTGTCGGGGACCGCCGGTTCGGCGGAGGCGATGCTGCGTGTCTGCGCTCAGGCCGCGGCGGCTGCCAGGTCGGTGGCCAGCGCCAGGATGGACGCCCGAGCTGCCTCGTCGGCGATGCCCAGGTAGTCGGCCGCCTTGGCGACGGACTCCGCGAGCGTCCCGGCACCGATCTCGGTGACGATGTCCGCCTTCGCGTCGTTGATCGGAGCACCCAGGCCGCGGGTGTGCAGCACCCAGGCCGCCACGGCACGCTCGGCGCCGATCGGCTGGCGTCCCGCCGCCCGGTCGGCGTTCAAGGCCGGAACGATGCGGATGGGAATCTTCACCGACCCGTCGGCCGCAATCCGGGAGAGCTGGTCCTTCATCCGCGGGTTGCCGAAGCGCTCCAGCAGGGCCGCCCGGTAGGCGTCCACTTCCTCCGCGGGCAGCGGCAGGTGACGGGCCGCGACGTCCCACCACTCGTTCACCCAGCCTGCGACGACCGGGTCGCTGATCGCCTCGTACACGGTCGCGTGACCGACGACGGTGGCCGCGTAGGCCATCAGCGAGTGCGACCCGTTGAGCAGCCACAGCTTGCGCAGTTCGTGGGGAGTGATGTCGTCGACGAAGGCGGCTCCGGCGCTCTCCCAGGCGGGGCGTCCGCCGGCGAACTCGCCTGCGATGACCCACTCGGTGAACGGCTCGGTCGCGACCGCGGCCGGATCGTCGATGCCCTGGTCGGCGGCCAGGGCCGCCCGGGCCTCCTCGGAGATGCTGGGCGTGATCCGATCGACCATCGTGGTGGCAAACCCCACGTTGGCGGACATCCAGTCCACCAGCGTCGGATCGACGGCCTCGGCCAGCGAGGTCAGCACGCCCGCGACCATGTGGCCGTTGTCGGGGACGTTGTCGCACGGAAGGAACGTGATCGAGCCCGCGTCCGCCGCGCGACGGGCCAGGAGCCCGGCGACGAACTTGCCCGGCGCGGTGGTGACCGCGGTGGCCTCGCCGCCCTTCAAGGCAGCGATGTCGGCCTGCACGGCCGCGTTCGTCAGGTCGATGCCGCCCTCGGCGCCGGGCAGATACCCGGCCTCGGTGATGGTCGAGCTGACGATGACAACCGCCGGGTCGGCGAGGTAGCCGACGAACGTGGCCACGTCCGAGCCGCTATGCGTCGCGGAGATCGAGCTGATCACCTCGTATTCATTGCCCTCAGGGTTTTGGACGATCAGCTCGTACAGCCCGTCCTGGGCAGTCATCGCCTCGGCCATCGCGGTCGAGCGGCCCGTGAACGCGGCGATGCCCCACGCGTCGGCGTCTGAGGCGCGTTCGGTGTACATCGCCTCGTGGGCGCGGAAGAAGTTACCCAGTCCCAGGTGGACGATCCGGATCGGTGCAGCGGGGCGACCGTCCTGGGCGCGGGTGAGTCGGCGGGTCACGTCATGGACCTTTCTCGTGCGTGCAACAACAAGGGGCAGCCTAGGCCCGTCATGCTGGCAACAGGGCAAATCAGGCCATTGTTGGCAACTGGTCGCCGTAAGCTTGCCAACATCGCAAGCCCGCTCCAGGAGGACGCCGTGCCCCTTTCCACCACCATCGAGGCCGTCACGATCGGGGGCCCGCACCTCACCGTCGCGGACGCCGAACTGGACGCGTTCGTGCTCGACCAGTTCGCCGGAGTCGACTTCGATGACAAGTCGGTCGTCCTGGTCGTGCCCGATGGCACGCGGAGCTGCCCCCTGCCGCTCTTGCTGCGCACGGTGCACCGTCACCTGATCGACCGGGTTGCGTCGCTGACGACCATCATCGCCTTGGGCACCCACTCCTACATGGAGCCGGGCGAGATCGACACCTGGTTCGGGGTGCCGGAGGGCAGCACCCTTGCGGACACGTATCCCGGCATGACGGTTCTCAACCACGAGTTCCTCGACCCCGACAAGATCGTCACCTTGGGCACGCTGAGCGCCCAGGAGGTGTCGGAGTTGAGCGGCGGCCTGATGGCGGAGGAGGTCGTCGTCGAGATGAATCGCTACGTGGCCGAGGCCGACATCAACCTGGTCATCGGGCCCGTGTTCCCCCACGAGGTCATCGGCATCTCCGGGGGCAACAAGTACTTCATCCCGGGCTGCAGCACCCACGACGCCATCGACCTGTCGCATTGGGTGGGAGCCCTCATCGGCATCGAGACCATGATCGGGACGCCCGGAATCACCCCGGTGCGCGCCATCGTGGATGCCGGGTCGGCGATGATCCCCGGGCTGAAGCTGGCGCTGTGCCTGGTGGTGCAGTCGGGCACGGGCGAGATCGAGTCCATCTCCTTTGGCAGCAGCCAGGAGTCCTGGGCGGCCGCCGCCGAGGTCGCCGCTCAGACGCACGTCGTCTACGTGGACGAGCCGTTCACGAAGGTCATCGCCATGATGCCGACCCGCTATGACGACATCTGGACGGCGGCGAAGGGTTGCTACAAGATGCAGCCGGCGATGGCCGACGGCGGCGAGGTGATCATCTACGCCCCGCACGTCACGGAAGTGTCCGAGCAGCACCCGGAGATCTACGACATCGGCTACCACAGCATCGAGTACTTCACGAAGCAGTGGGACCGCTTCGCGGGGGTTCCCAAGGGCGTGCTCGCCCATTCGACGCACGTGCGCGGCGCGGGTAGCTTCGATCCGGAGACGGGTGTGGAGACCAACCGCATCAAGGTGACGTTGTGCACGCAGATCCCCCGCGAGGTGTGCGAGCAGGTGAACCTCGGCTACCTGGCTGTGGAGGACGCCGACTTCGAGGCCTGGAACGCTGACCCGGACGTCTTCGTGCAGGAGAACGCCGGCGAGGTCTTGTACCGCCTCAAGAAGGACTGACCAAACGGACGGGGCGGCACCGCGGGAGGAAGAACCCGTTCGGTGCCGCCCCGTCGCTGTGGCGTCTCAGCGTCGCGGCCAAGCGGGCCACCGGGGCCCGGCTCAGGACGCGGGCGCGGTGGACTGTCGCACGATGAGCCGCACCGGGACCAGCACCGGGCACGTCTCGGGCGACTTGTGCCCGGTCAACGTCGCCGTGACGTAGCGCACGGCCGAGTCGCCCAGCATCGTCAGCGGGGCGGCGACCGTCGTCAGCCCGGGCGTCACGAGAGCAGACGCGAAGATGTTGTCGAAGCCCACCACGCTGACCTGGTCGGGGACCTTGATGCCCCGCTCGGCCAGCCCCTGCATCAGGCCGATGGCCATCAGGTCGTTGAAGCACACCACGGCCTTGAGGCGGCGGGCGGCGATCACTTCGGCGGCCCCCCGGCCGCCCTGCAGCGTCGGGGCGAACGGCCCGACCCGATGCTCGGTGAACCCGAGTTCGCGGGCCGACTCCCGGACGGCACGCCAGCGCATCCCATCCGCCCAGGAGGCCTCCGGCCCCGCCAGATAGGTGATGTTGCGGTGTCCGAGCGCCAGCAGGTGCTCGGCGGCCTTGCGGACGCCATGGGCCATGTCGGGGACGATGCAGTGCAATCCGGAGACGCGCCGGTTCAAGATGACGACCGGGAGCGACTTCGCCAGCGTGCGCAGTTCGGTGTCCGACAGCCGCGAGCTTGCGATGATCAGGCCGTCCAGGAGCGGCAGCGAACGGCGCAGCATCTCGCGCTCCAGGGCCTCTGACTCCTGCGCGTCGTTCAAGGTGACGACGAAGCCCGCCTCGGCGGCTGCGGCCTGACAGCCACGGATGACGCGGAAGTTGAACGGGTTGGTGATGTCGGCGACGGCCAGCCCGAGCACCTTCGTGGTGGTCTTGGCCGCCGCTCGGGTGACCTCGCGGCTGCGGTAGCCGAGTTCCTCGGCGACCTGGCGGATCCGTTCCGCCGTCTGCGCGCTCACCCGACCAGGTCGGGAGAAGGCCCGTGACACCGTCGACGGGCTCACCCCGGCGACACGTGCCACGTCATAGATCGTTGCGTCCGACCCCGTGCCCGCCTCGTTGACCATGCCTGCGAGCCTAGCAACCCGGCAACCGGTTGCCACCAGGTTCTGGCAAGAATCCCACCCCCAGTTTGGAACCGCGACACGCGGTGCGAGCACGTCGAACAGGGCGACCCCGAACGGGGCCGCCCTGTCGCACGCGAGGGGTCTAGACGGTGATGTTGAACGCCTTCTTGGGCAGATCGACCACGAACGCGTTGGCCAGTTCCTCCGCCTCGTCGATCTCCAGGCGGTGCTGGACGACGAGGTTGGCCAGGTAGGAGGAGTCCACGCGGCGCGCCAGGTCGTGGCGGGCCGGGATGGACATGAAGGCCCGGGTGTCGTCGACGAAACCGGTCGTCTTGTAGAACGTCCCGTACTCGGTGACCGACGAACGCCAGCGCATGATCGCGTCGGGGGCGTCGATGAACCACCACGGCGGGCCGACGTAGACCGACGGGTAGAAGCCGGCCAGGGGGCCCACCTCGCGGCTGTAGACCGTCTCGTCCTGGCCGAAGATGATCACCCGGAAGTTCGGGTTGGTGCCGAACGCGTTCAGCATCGGGTGGAGGGCATCCACGGTCTCGAACGCGATCGGGATGTCACCGCCGACGTCGGCGCCGAACTTCTCGAACGTCGCCTGGTGGTGGTCGCGGTACACGGCCGGGTGCAGCGTCATGACGAGGCCGTCCTCGGACGCCATGCGCGCCATCTCGAACATGAACGTCCGGCGCAGGGCTGCGGTGGCCAGCGAGGACGCCTCGCCGCGACGAGCCGCCGCGTACACGGCCTCGGCCTCCTCGCGGGGAAGCGGCTCGGTGCCCAGGTCGACGTGGGCGTGGTCGGAGGAGACCGCCCCCATGCTCTTGAAGAACTGGCGCCGGTTCTCCATGGCCGCGACCCAGCCCGCGAACGTGGTGGTGTCTTCGCCGGTCTTGGCGCCCAGGGCGTCGATCAGGTCGGTCCAGCCGGCCCGGCCAGCCTCCAGGTACTTGTCGGGGCGGAAGGTCGGGACGATGGTCGTGGCGACCGAGTCGTCACCGGCCAGCTTCGCGTGGTGTTCCAGGTCGTCCAACGGATCGTCGGTGGTCGCCAGGAAGGAGATGTTGAAGGTGTCCAAGAGCGCGCGCGGCTTGAAGGCGTCGGTGGCGAGCTTGGCGTTGATCGCGTCGTAGATCTCGTCGGCCGTCTCCGCCGACGGCCGCACGTCGATCCCGAAGATGTCGACGAGTTCCATCTCCATCCAGTACTTCATCGGCGTCCCACGGAACAGCTCGTAGTGGGAGGAGAAGATGCGCCACGCCTCGCGGGCCTGCTCCTCGGTGAAGTCGGTCCGGCCCACCGGGACGCCGAGCGCGCCCAGGTCGACGCCCTGGCCGTGCAGAATGCGGTTCACGTAGTGATCGGGCGTGAGCAGCAGATCGGTGGGGTTCTTGAACGGGATGTCGTCAGCGATCCAGGCCGGCGGAACGTGACCGTGGGGCGAGATGATGGGCAGATCCTTGACCTGCTCATACAGCTTGCGGGCCACTGCGCGTGTCTGCGGCTCTGCAGGGAACAGGCGATCAGGGTGAAGAGTCAACGGCTGGGTCATGGCGTCATTGTTGCGGGCGCGCGCGGGCATGTCAGGCGAAAGCACCCGAGTTGCGGTCGTTTGGCCTCAGGTTGCGCAACCACTTTCCACGGTTGGCAATCGGTGTCTTGCCGCGTCCGGATCGGGCAAGATGGTAGGGGTATGGCCGCGCGCGCGGCACCGAGGCCGGTGCTGCACCGAGCGGCTGACCACCATCTCCGACGAAAGGGCACCACCACATGAGCGACAAGACGGGAACCGCCCAGATCGGCGTCATCGGCATGGCCGTCATGGGATCGAACCTGGCACGCAACTTCGCCAACCACGGCTACCGGACCGCCATCTTCAACCGCACCTGGTCCAAGACCGAGGCCGTCGCGGCGGCCCACCCCGAGGCCGGCTTCATCGCCTCCGAGAGCCTGTCGGAGTTCGTCGACTCGCTGGAGAAGCCGCGCCGGGTCGTCATCATGGTCAAGGCCGGCGCGGGCACCGACGCCACCATCGACGCCCTCGTCCCGCTGCTGGAGCCCGGCGACATCGTCGTCGACGGCGGCAACGCGTTCTTCCAGGACACCCGCCGCCGCGAGAAGGCGCTGCGCGACCACGACCTGCACTTCGTCGGCGCCGGCATCTCCGGCGGCGAGACGGGCGCCCTCGAGGGCCCCTCGATCATGCCCGGCGGATCGCCGCACTCCTACCAGTACGTCGGCAAGATGCTCGAAGACATCTCGGCGAAGGTCCCGGGCCCGAACGGCGAAGAGCCTTGCTGCACCTACATCGGCACCGACGGCGCCGGCCACTTCGTGAAGATGATCCACAACGGCATCGAGTACGCCGACATGCAGTTCATCGGCGAGGCCT
>NZ_DAIOIA010000044.1:0-21697 GCF_036744435.1 Propioniciclava sp.
CCGCCGCCACGACTCCCCCGCCCGCGGACGCGCCGGCCCCCCGGCCCGCGACCACGCCACCCCCGAAGCCCGCCAGCGCACCGGCGCAACCCGCCCCGGCGGCCCCCCACTCCGGCAACGGGCCCAGCCCGGCGGTCGTGGCGTCGAGGTCGGGCTCCTCGGCCACCGGTGTGCCGCGCAACCCCGGCAGTTCGGGCGGCCTGTCGGCCAACCGGCCCTCGGCCATCAGGCCGATCGAGGAGAAGGCCGAGCCCACCGAGGTCACGCTTCGCGGGACGCCGATGCGTACCGCGAAGAACATGGATCTCTCCTTGACCGTCCCGACCGCCACGAGCGTGCGGAACCTGCCGGTCAAGCTGCTGTTCGACAACCGCGAGATCATCAACCAGCACCTCGCCAAGACCACCGGCGGCAAGGTGTCCTTCACGCACCTTCTGGGCTATGCCATGGTCCAGGCCCTGAAGCTGGTCCCCGACATGAACAACTCCTACAAGGTGGTCAACGGCAAGCCCACCTTGGTGATCCCCAACCAGGTGAACCTCGGCCTGGCCATCGACCTGAAGGAAGCAGACGGTTCCCGCCGCCTCTTGGTGCCCAACATCACCGGCGCCGACCAGCTGAACTTCCGTGAGTTCTGGCAGGCCTACGAGGCCATGGTCAAGAAGGCCAGGACCAACACCCTCACCGTCGACGACTTCGCCGGAACCACCGCCTCCCTCACCAACCCGGGCGGGATCGGCACCAGCCACTCGGTCCCCCGCCTCATGCCCGGCCAGGGCGTCATCCTCGGCGTGGGCTCACTGGACTACCCCCCGGAGTTCCAGGCCGCCTCCGATCAGCGGCTGCGCGAGCTGGCCGTCTCCAAGATCACCACCTTGACGTCCACCTACGACCACCGGGTCATCCAGGGCGCCACCTCAGGTGAGTTCCTGAAGGTCATGCACGACCTCATCCTCGGGAAGCACGGCTTCTACGACGAAGTCTTCCTGTCGTTGCGCGTGCCCTACCTGCCCCTGCGCTGGGCCTCCGACGACTCGGCTCACCGGACGTTCGAACTGTCCAAGGGCGCCCGCGTGGTGCAGTTGATCAACGCGTACCGGATGTGGGGCCACCTGATGGCCGACATCGATCCGCTGGAGTACGAGCAGCGCACGCACCCGGAACTCGAACTCGAGGCCCACGGTCTGACCATCTGGGATCTTGATCGCGAGTTCCCGGTCGGCGAGTTCGGCGGCCACGCCAAGGAGACGATGACGTTGCGCGAGGTGCTTCGCCAGCTCCGCGGCGCCTACTCCAGCCACGTCGGGATCGAGTTCATGCACATCCAGGAGCCGGAGAAGCGCCGCTGGATCGAGAGCTACTTCGAACAGCCCGCCAACAAGTGGACGCGCGAGGAGCACCTGCGCATCCTGGACAAGCTGAACGAGTCCGAGATCTTCGAGACCTTCCTGCAGACGAAGTTCGTCGGGCAGAAGAGATTCTCCCTCGAGGGAGCCGAGTCCACCATCGTGCTTCTGGACGAAGTCTGCGACGTGGCCGCGAACGCGGGCCTGTCCGAGGTCACGATCGGCATGCCGCACCGCGGCCGGCTCAACGTACTGGCCAACATCGTGGGGAAGAGCTACGGGCAGATCTTCCGCGAGTTCGAGGGCAGCATCGACCCGCACCAGAACATGGGCACCGGCGATGTGAAGTACCACCTGGGTGCCGAAGGCGAGTTCACCTCGCTGGAGGGCAACGTCATCAGGACTTCCGTGGCCGCCAACCCGAGCCACCTCGAGGCGGTCAACCCAGTCGTGGAGGGCATCGCGCGCGCAAAGATGGACGCCACCGGGAACTTGGAGGCCTTCTCCGTCTTGCCTGTCCTGCTGCACGGCGACGCATCGTTTTCTGGCCAAGGCATCGTGTACGAGACACTGCAGATGAGCCAACTGCGCGGGTTCAAGACCGGTGGAACCATTCACATCGTGGTGAACAACCAGGTCGGCTTCACCACCGCCCCCAGTGAGTCCCGATCCTCGGTCTACTCCACCGATGTGGGGAAGGTCGTCCAGGCGCCCATCTTCCACGTGAACGGGGACGACCCCGAGGCCGTTGCCCGGGTCGGGCGGCTCGCATTCCTGTACCGGCAGGCGTTCCACACCGATGTCGTGATCGACCTCGTGGCCTACCGGCGTCGCGGTCACAACGAGGGGGACGACCCCAGCTTCACCCAGCCCAAGATGTACGACCTGATCGAACAGAAGCGCAGCGTGCGCCGGGTCTACACCGAGTCCCTCATCGGTCGTGGCGATATCTCCACCGAGGACGCCGACGCCGTGATGGAGCGCTTCCGCAGCCGCCTCGAAGGCGTCTTCAAGGACGTCAAGGGCACCGAGGAGGCGGACGACTCCTACAGCAGGGTGCCGTTCTATCCAGCCAAGCTCGGACGCGATCAGGACACCGGGATCACGGCCGAGGCCATGCAGCGGATCGCGGATGCTCAGGTCACCTTCCCCGAGGGCTTCTCGGTCCATCCGAAGGTCCTGCCGCAGATGCAGCGCCGCGCCCATGCCATCGAACAGGGCCCGATCGACTGGGCGACCGGCGAGATCCTCGCCCTCGGCTCCCTGCTGCTCGAGGGTCGCACCGTCCGGCTCACCGGCCAGGACAGCCGCCGGGGCACCTTCAGCCAGAGATTCGCCGCCGTGGTCGATCGCAGGACGAACGAGGAGTACGTCCCGCTGAAGCACCTCAGTGACACCCAGGGCACCTTCCACATCTACGACTCGCTGCTGAGCGAGTACGCCGTGATGGGCTTCGAGTACGGCTACTCAGTGGCCTCGCCCCAGGCCCTCGTGCTCTGGGAGGCCCAGTTCGGCGACTTCGCCAACGGGGCCCAGACGGTGGCCGATGAGTTCATCTCCTCAGGCGCAGCGAAGTGGACGCAGAAGTCCGGGGTGGTCCTGCTGCTCCCCCACGGTTACGAGGGTCAGGGTCCCGATCACAGCTCGGCCCGCATTGAGCGCTGGCTTCAGCTGTGCTCCGAGGGGGCTCTCGCGGTGTGCCAGCCGTCCACGCCCGCCTCGCACTTCCACCTGCTGCGGACACACACCTACGTGAACTGGCATCGGCCGCTGGTCATCATGACCCCGAAGTCGATGCTGCGGAACAAGGCTGCCGTCTCCCAGCCCGAAGATTTCATCCACGGCACCTGGCGGCCCGCCATCGGCGACGAGTCGATCAGCGACCCGTCAGCGGTGAAGACGGTCTTGTTGTGCTCGGGCAAGCTGCGCTGGGAACTGGTCGCTGAGCGCGCCAAGCGCGGGCTCGACGGGCAGGTCGCGATCGTGAGCCTCGAGCGGCTCTACCCGCTGCCCACCGACGACCTGGTGGCGGAACTCAAGCGCTACCCGGGCGTCACCGATGTTCGCTACGTGCAAGACGAGCCCCTCAACCAGGGTGCGTGGCCCTTCATGGCGCTGCATCTGCCGGAGGCGATCGAGGCAGGGTTGGGGGACGGCTCCACATTCGCGATGACCCCCGTCGCCCGACAGGAGGCGTCCTCTCCGTCGGTGGGCCTGCACAAGGTTCACGTCACGCAGGAGGCCGAGCTGCTGCAGCGGGCCTTCGAAGGGATCTGATGTACTTCACCGACCGCGGCATCGAGGAACTCGATGCTCGCCGAGGCGACGACGAGGTCACCCTCGCCTGGCTCGCCGAACAGTTGCGTACGTTCGTGGACCTCAACCCTGAGTTCGAGGTCCCCGTAGAGAGACTGGCCACTTGGCTGGCGAGATTGGACGATCCCGATGACGAATGAGGCGCTGGGGGTGTCGCCTGGGCGCGTCAACCTCATCGGTGAGCACACCGACTACAACGACGGATTCGTCCTTCCGATCGCCCTCGACAAGACCGCGCGGATCGCCGCAACCCGCGGCGCTGACGGAGACGTCGTCACGATCACCTCCGCACAGCTGGGGACCTCCGTCGTCCTCGACAGCCTCGAACCCGGCGAGCGCGCCTGGTGGGGGTACGTCGCCGGCGTCGTGTGG
Source organism: Propioniciclava sp. (assembly GCF_036744435.1). Lineage (NCBI taxonomy): Bacteria > Bacillati > Actinomycetota > Actinomycetes > Propionibacteriales > Propionibacteriaceae > Propioniciclava > Propioniciclava sp. The sequence goes on from NZ_DAIOIA010000044.1 coordinate 4,035, forward strand.
GCCTTGCGGGAGTCGGGTCATCCGATCGGGGCGATCGATCTTGCACTGGACAGCGACGTGCCGCTGGGCGGCGGCTTGTCCAGTTCGGCTGCTATCGAGTGCGCGACCGCACTCGCCCTCGATCAGCTCGCCGGCCTCGACCTGACGCCCGAGCAACTCGCCGACGTGGCTCAAGCCGCGGAGAACTCGTTCCTCGGCATTCCGACCGGCCCGATGGATCAGCGCGCCAGCCTGTGGTGCGAGGCCGATCACGCTCTGCTGCTGGACTGCCGCACCCTGAGCGCCCGCCAGGTGCCTTTCGCGCTGCCACCCGAGTTGACGCTCATCCTGGTCGATACCCGCAGCCCGCACGTGCTGGCCGACGGGCACTATGCGCGCCGGCGCGAGGCGTGCGAGGCAGCCGCCTCCGCCTTGGGTGTGGCCGCGTTGCGCGACATCACGGTGGCCGAGCTACCCGCCGCCCTGGCGCGGCTGACCGACGAAGAGCAGGTGCGTCGGGTCCGCCATGTGGTGACCGAGAACGCTCGCGTACTGGCCGCGGTTGCGGCGCTGGAGGCCTCCGACTGGTCCGCGGTCGGGACGCTGCTGACCGCCTCACACGTGTCCATGCGCGATGACTACGAGATCACGGTCCCGACCGTCGATCTGGCCGTCGACGTTGCTCTGGCATCCGGCGCACTCGGATCGCGGATGACGGGTGGCGGCTTCGGCGGCACGGTGATCGCCCTGATGCCGACCACCGGCGTCGATGCGTTCACGGCGTCCCTGGCGGATGCCTACGCCGCGCAGGGCTTCGACGCCCCGCAGGTGAGCACCACGCGGGCCAGCGCAGGTGGGATCGCGCTCAGCCTTCGCGGGTGAGCGCGGCCCTGGTGGTGGGGAGCAACGGGCCGACGACGCAGGCGAGGCCGGCCGCGGCGCCGAGGATCGCGAAGCCATTGCTCGGCACCATCTGCCCGAACGCGAACAGGTTCATCAGCCCAGCAGCGACGACGATGCCGCGAGCCCATCCTCGGCCGCGCCACAGCAGCAGGCCACCGGCGACCACGATGCCGGCCCAGACCACCAGTGCGGCGGCCACGCCATAGCTGAAGCCGCCGTGTTCCGACCCGACGGACAGCACGGCGAGCACGACGAGGAAGAGGCCGAGGGCGAGGCTCGCCACGGCTACGGCGATCAGCCCGGCCGGTCGGGCGAAGTTGTGGTCACGCATCGCCCTCATCGTAGGCGATTCGTACGAGGAACTCCCGTCCGAACGCGACAAGGTCTTGTCTTCGGCTCGATATGTTGGCAAAGTGTTCGGGTACGCCTGGATGACACCCAAACCCGACGTGCCTTCATGATCTCCCAACGCATTAGGAGTGGTTTCCGCATGGACTGGCGCCATCGGGCGGCTTGCCTGACCGAGGATCCCGAGCTGTTCTTCCCCGTCGGGAACACCGGTCCGGCCATCATGCAGATCGCGGAGGCCAAGAAAGTATGTGCCCGCTGCGATGTGCGTGCCGAGTGCCTGCAGTGGGCGCTCGAGGCGGGCCAAGATCACGGTGTCTGGGGTGGCCTGTCCGAGGACGAGCGCCGCGCCATGAAGCGGCGCAACGCTCGCGCCCGCAATCGCGGCTGACTTCGTTCGCCTTTCCGGGGCGCCACCAGGCTCGGGACGGCAGACTGTACCCGTGAAGCGCGACCGTTGGAGCCTGGACCCCACCTCCTTGCGCGTCACGCTCGGGGTACTGCGTCACGGTCCCATCTCGCGAGCCGAGCTCGGGCGCATGCTGGGCCTGTCCTCGGCGAGCCTCACGCGGATCACCGAGCCGCTCGTCCGCTCAGGCCTCCTCATCGAGGGCGCACCCCAGCCGCGCTCCCCTGGACGCCCCTCACTGCCCCTCGAGATCGCCGCCGGGGCCGCCACGTTCGTGGGCATCAAGCTCGCCCGCGACGCCGTGCACGGCGTCCTGACCGACCTCAAGGGGACGATCATGCGGTCCGGCTCCGCCCCGCTGCCCGAGGCCACCCCCGACGGCGTCACCGCCACCATCGCCGCGTTGTCGGACGTTCTGCGCGGTCGCAGGCGTCCGCGTGCCATCGGCGTGTCCCTCGCTGGAACGGTCGCGGAGGACGGCCTGGTACGGGGAACCTATCTGCTGGGCTGGTCGGAGCCCGTCGACCTGGCCGGCCCGATCGAGGCCGCGACCGGGATGCCCGTCGTCATCGACAACGACGTGAATGCCTTCACCGTGGCTGAACACTGGTTCGGCGCTGGACGCGGCGCCGACGACTTCGCCGTCATCACGCTTGGCGCGGGGGTCGGAATGGGGTTGGTGTCCGGGGACGAACTCGTACGGGGTCATGGCGGTGCCGCCGGAATGGTGGGGCCTGTCCTGCTGCGCGACGGGCGTCCGGCCTGGCGTGCGGCGGGAGTCCCCTTCGTCGTGGAGGAGGCTCAACGCATCCTGGGGCGCGACGCCACACCCGCTGAGCTGCCTGGTCTCGCGGTGGACTTCCCCGCGCTGGCCGCCCTGCTCGACGATCTGGCCGACGCGACCGGCGAACTGGCGGGCACCGTCAGCGCGATCGCCGCTCCCGAGCGGATCCTGGTCGCGGGGGAGGGTGCCGTCCTGCTCACCGGGCGTGAGCCCCGGGTCGCCGAGCGGCTCGCTGCTATGAGTCCGATCGGGCTGCCCACGCCAGGACTCGTGGTGGAGGCGGTCGGCGACCAGGAGTGGGCGCGCGGGGCGGCGGCGTTGGCCATCCGCTCCCGGATGCGCGCCTCCTGACCTGGTTCAGTCCAATGGGATGGCGATCCGGGCGCTCGTCCCGACCCCGCCGGGCCCAGGTTCGATGTCGAACGTGCCATGCAGGTCGGCGACGAGCGTGATGACGATGGACAGCCCCAGGCTCTGGGCGCTGCCCAGTTCGAAGTCCGGGGCCAGGGATGCGCCGTCGTTGACGACGTCGACGTTGAGGAAGCCGTCGTTTTGACCGGCCGTAACCACCACGTGCCCAGGACGATCCCCCAGGCCGTGTTCGAGGGCGTTCTGCACGACCTCGGTGAACACCAGCGAGAGGTTGGTCGCCACGTCCGCCGGGATGTTGCCGAAGGAACCGATCCGGCTCATCGTGACCTTGTTCCGCGTCGTCGCGACATCGCGCACCATCGTCATCAGCCGATCGGCGACCTCGTCGAAGCTCACCGACGTGTCGAAGCCCTGCGAGAGGATCTCGTGGACCACGGCGATCGCCGCCACCCGCTTCTGGGCGTCCGCAAGCGCGTTGGACGCCTCCTCGGAACTGCTGCGCCGGGCCTGGAGCCGCAGCAGGGCCGCCACGGTCTGCAGGTTGTTCTTGACCCGGTGGTGGATCTCCCGGATGGTCGCGTCCTTGGTGACGAGTTCTCGCTCGCGGGTGCGCAGATCGGTGACGTCGCGGCAGGTCACGAACCAGCCGGCCGGATCGCCGTCGCGCCACAACGGCTGCGACCGGATGCGCATCGCCCCGGCCACCGTCTCCAACTCGGTCTCACGGACGCGGTGCTGCGCCAACAGCGGCGGGGCCACCTCCTCCACCGGTTCGCGGCGGCCGTGGCTGAACGAGGTGAGGATGGTGGGAAGCCGGTCCCCCAACACATCCCCGCCCCACCCGAGCCGACGGAAGGCGCTCATGGCGTTCGGGCTGGCGAAGGTCACCATTCCATCGGTGTTGACGAGCAGGGAGCCGTCGCCCACCCTCGGGGTGCCCCACGGCACGGGCTTGTCCCCCGGTGTGGGGAACTGGCACAGGCTGACCATGTGCATGATGAGGGTCGCCGTCTCCAGGTAGGCGTCCTCCAACGCGCCCGGGGCTCGGACCCCCATCCGGTTCGTGTGCAGTTCGACCACCGCGATGGCGCGTTCGTCGCGCAGGACCGGAACTGCGTGGACGTCCACCGGTATCCCTGCATGAAGCTTGTTGCCGCTCGTGGCGCAGATCTCCTGCGAGAGATAAGCCTCGATCACCAGACTCTCGGGGTCGTAGGCGATCTCCTCGCCGACCACGTCGTCCTCCAGCGCGGTCGGCCCGGTCGTGGGCCGACACTGAGCGGCAGCCCAGAACACATTGTCGTCCTCGTCGGGAACCCACAGGATCAGGTCGCTGAAGGAGAGGTCGGACAGCATGCCCCATTGATCGACCAACCCCACCAGCCACCGTGTGTCGTCCTCCGACAGCGCCGTGTGAGCGGCGATCACCTCGGTCATCGAGAGCATGGGCCCATGCTAGGCCCTGGCTCTCCCACGCCTGCAGCCGCCAACCTTGCGAGGCCGCGCTTGCGCGCACTTTGGGCGCACCAGGTGCGGCGTGGCAGAATGGTCGCTTGCGCCGCCCGGCGCCAATCGACGTGAGGAGATTCCCATGGGAAAGACCGGTCGCAAGCGCCGCGCTCGCCGCAAGTCCAAGGCGAACCACGGCAAGCGCCCCAACGCGTGAACCGAACCCGGTTCATCACGAATGCCCCCGTAGAAAGCTCTGCGGGGGCATTCGTCATGTGACCTCAGGACTCGCGAAACTCCACACGCGTCACCTGGACGGCGCGCAGTTGCGTCACGATACGCATGCGCAGCGACTCGGGGGCCTGACAGGCGCACGAGCGCTGCACCAGGCGCCGGTAGGTCTCGATCAGATCGGCACCATCGATGCAGTGGGAGCAGGCATCGATGTGAAAGCGCAGCTCGTCGGCTTCCTTTTCGCTCAACTCGCCGTCGAGGAATCGCTGGACGCGCTCCTCCACGTAGGCACAGTCCACTTTCTTCGGCTCACGCATCGCGCTCCCCCGTCCCGATCCCCAAGGCCGCTGCGTGATCGGACAGCATGCCGCGCAACTGGGTGCGCCCCCGGTTGAGGCGGGACATGACCGTGCCGATCGGCGTGCCCATGATCTCCGCGATCTCCTTGTAGGAGAATCCCTCCACGTCAGCCAGGTAGACAGCCATCCGGAAGTCTGGCGCGAGTTGCGCCATGGCCTCGGTGACGACAGTGTCCGGGATCTTGTCCAGCGCATCCATCTCCGCCGACCGCAGCCCGGTCGAGGTGTGCTGCTCGGCGCGCGCCAACTGCCAATCCTCGACGTCCTCGCCGAACCCCTCCTGGGGGCGGCGCTGCTGCTTGCGGTAGGAGTTGATGTACGTGTTCGTGAGAATCCGGTAGAGCCAGGCCTTCAAGTTCGTCCCCGGCCTGAACTGGTGGAAGGAGGAGTAGGCCTTGGCGAACGTCTCCTGCACCACGTCTTCCGCATCCGCAGGGTTGCGTGCCATGCGCAGCGCCGCGCCGTACAACTGGTCCAGGTAGGGCAGGGCGTCTCGTTCGAAGCGGGCGGTACGCTCCGCGTCGGTCTCGGTCGCCAGGTCGACCTCATCGGTGGAAGGCAGTTTCATCACGTACGAGAGTACCGGCGAACCGGAGCTCCCGGGCGCCACCGCAGCAGCCCTCGTCCTCGTCAGTGTGTTTCCCACACCCGAACAACCCCAACCTCCGCCCAGGTATTCCGCACGTCTTCAGCGCAGACTGCGATCTGTTCCCGGCTGCCGCGCACGCGTGGTAGGAATGTCCGCATGAACCTAGTGCGCGGAGTCGGACGCCTCCTGTTGGGCGGCTTCTACATTGTCAACGGGGTCAAGACGCTGAAGGACCCTGCCCGCTACGCCGCGCAGGTCGAACCGGTGCTTGACCGCGTCGTGCCGCTGGCGCGCAAGGCGGTCGGCACCGGGGCCGCCGACTACATCCCTGAGAACCCGGAGACCCTGGCACGGGTCAACGGCGGGCTGTCCCTCCTGGGCGGGCTCGGGATCGCCACGGGGATCGGTCGTCGCGCCGGGGGCGGTCTGGCCGCAGCCTCGATGCTGACCCAGGTCCTGGCCCGCGTGCCCGAAGGTGCCACCGAGATCGAGCGGGCCGAGGCAAAGGTGGCGCGGATCCGTGACCTTGCTCTGCTGGGCGCGGCGCTCATCGTGACGCAGGACACCGCCGGACGCCCCAGCATCGCCTGGCGGGCCGCCGACGCTCGCCGCCGCCTCACGATGGAGACCGAGCAGGCCAAGAAGCGGGCCCGCAAGGAAACCAAGCGCCTCAAGGCTTCGGCCAAGCGTGGTGCCAAGCAGATTCGCGCCGGCCTGGAGGGGTCGCGCGCGTGACCCAGTGGACCGCCCCGACCCCTTCGGTTCCGTTGCGGGCCACGGTGGTGGTCCCCGGCAGCAAATCGGCGACAGCTCGCGCCTACGTCCTGGCTGCATTGGCCGACGCTCCCTCCACCCTGACCGGCGCGCTCGATGCCCGTGACACGCGGTTGATGCGGCGTGCGCTGACCGCGTTGGGCGTTCGCTTCGAGGACCTGCCCGACGGCCGAGTGCTCGTCACCCCTCCCGACATCTTCCGCGCTGCCCCGGTGGAGGTGGGCCTCGCCGGGACCATCATGCGGTTCGTCCCTCCCCTGGCCGCCCTCGCGCAGGGACCCAGCCGGTTCAGCGGAGACCCGGAGGCCGAGGCTCGCCCCGTCGCCCCCCTCTTGGACGGGTTGACTCAGGCGGGCGTCCGGATCGACCACCCCGGTTCCCTCCCGTTCACGGTGCACGGCAACGGTGTGGTGCCCGGCGGGAAGGTCACGATCGACGCATCCGGCTCCAGCCAGTTCGTCTCCGGCCTACTGCTGTCGGGGGCACGCTTTGCGCGCGGCCTGGAGATCCACCATGTCGGGCCCGCCGTGCCTTCCCGGCCGCATATCCGGCTGACTCTCGCCATGCTGACCGACCGCGGTGTCGCCGCCCAGGAGGTGGCACCCGACGTGTGGCGGGTCGCGCCCGGGCCGGTCTCCGCCCGCGACGAGGTCATCGAGCCGGATCTGGTGAACGCCGCCGTGTTCCTGGCTGCCGCCCTCGCCGCGGGGGGCAGCGTCACCGTGCCGTGGCCGGAACGCACCCTGCAGGCGCAGGGCACCATCCTCGCGGCCCTCGCCGCCCTCGGGGGCACGGTGTCGCGCGAGTCCGGCGCGGTCACGGTCACCGGGACGGGACGCATCGCCTCCGCGGACATCGACCTGACCGAGGCCAGCGAGCTCACCTGCATCGTGGCCGCGCTCCTAGCGCTGGCCCCCGACGGGGGCAGGATCCGGGGGGTGGGCCACATTCGGGGCCACGAGACGGACCGACTGGCCGCCCTCGAAACCGAGTTGGGTGCCCGCGGTGCTGGCATCCAGCAGACCGACGACGGGCTGTTGCTGACTCCGGGGCGCCTGCGGGGCGGCCTGTGGGGCACCTACGCCGACCACCGGATGGCGCACGCGGGCGCAGTGCTGGGGCTGGCCGTCCCCGGCGTCGAACTGGAGGATGTCGGCGCCACGACGAAGACGATCGCCGACTTCCCCGGCCTGTGGTCGGGGCTGGTCGGCTCATGAGCCGCAGCGGCATCACCCACGACGAGCATGAGGGCTACGGGCGCCCGCCCAAGCGAACCCGTCCCCGCACGAAGGACCGCCCTGACTACTCCGCTGCAGCGACAGGGCTGGTGATCACGGTCGACCGAGGCCGATACACGGTCCACCTGGATGGTCCCGACGCTCCGCTGGTCACCGCCACGAAGGCACGCCAACTCGGCCGCAAAGGCGTGATCGTCGGCGACCGCGTCCGCATCGTCGGCGACACCTCCGGCGCTGCCGGCACACTGGCTCGCATCGTCGAAGCGCTGCCACGGGAGACGGTCCTGCGTCGCACCGCCGACGACAACGACCCCCACGAACGGCCCATCGTGGCCAACGCCGACCAGTTGGCCATCGTGACCGCCCTCGCCGACCCACCACCCCGCATGGGCATGATCGACCGCATCCTCGTCGCCGGGTATGACGCCCGGCTCACCCCCCTGCTCGTCCTCACGAAGGCCGACCTTGCCTCACCCGCCGTGCTGCTGGCCGCGTACGCGGGTTTGGACGTGGACGCCGTCGTCGTCGAGCCCGATGCGGACCTGAGCAGGCTACGCGACCTGCTGGCAGGGCACCGCACCGTATTCGTGGGCCACTCGGGCGTGGGCAAGTCCACCCTGGTGAACGCCCTCATCCCGGACGCCGACCGGGCCACTGGTCACGTCAACGAGGTGACCGGTCGGGGGCGCCACACGTCCACCTCCGCGATCGCGCTGGAACTCCCGGCCCCCGGAGGGTGGGTCATCGACACCCCCGGGGTGCGCAGCTTCGGCCTGTCCCACGTCACCACCGACTCGATCCTGGCCGCCTTCGAGGATCTCGCCGACCTGACCGTCGACTGCCCCCGTGGCTGTCAGCACGACTCCACCGCGCCCGAGTGTGCACTCGACGCGGCCGTCGCCCGCGGCGACCTGCGCCCCGACCGGTTGGAGTCGTTTCGGCGCATGGAGAAGGTCTGGACCAGCCCGGCCGCCTGGGAGTAGCGCGACCGCCGACGCCACTAGGGTGGCAGCATGCCTGATACCAGCTACGTCGATGATGTGCGGCTCGCCCACATCCTCGCCGACACCGCCGACGCGCTCACGCTCGCCCGCTTCAAGGCCCTCGACCTGCAGGTCAGCTCCAAACCCGACATGACCGAGGTGACCGACGCCGATCTGGCCGTCGAGGACGCCATCCGCGCCACGCTCAAGCGTGCCCGGGCTCGCGACGCCGTGCATGGCGAGGAGCGCGAGGACACCGGGTATGGCCCCCGCCGCTGGGTGATCGACCCGATCGACGGCACCCGCAACTTCGTGCGCGGAGTCCCGGTGTGGGCCACCCTGATCGCGCTGATGGAGGGCGACGAGGTCGTGGTCGGGCTGGCGTCCGCCCCCGCCCTGCAGAAGCGCTGGTGGGCATCGCGCGGCAACGGCGCCTACACCGGCAAGACCCTTCTCAATGCGTCCCGCATGCACGTCAGCAGCGTCGCGAAGGTGGAGAACGCCTCTTTGTCCTACAGTTCCGTGGGCGGCTGGATCGCATCGGGGCGAGGCCAGGAGTTCGTGGACCTGCTGCGTGACGCCTGGCGGACGCGCGCCTACGGGGACTTCTGGAGCTACATGCTGCTGGCCGAGGGAGCCGTCGACATCGCCACCGAACCCGACCTGGCGCTGCACGACATGGCCGCCCTGGACGTGATCGTCCGCGAGGCGGGCGGCCGGTTCACCAACCTCGACGGGCTTCCCGGCCCTGTCGGGCCGGGGGCGCTGGCCACGAACGGGCTGCTCCACGACGACCTGGTGGCCCGCCTGACGCCGAGCGAGCCCACCGAGAGCATCGACCTGGACGACTGAAGGGCCACGCGGAGCCGAGCACGCCCGGCAGTGCCGAGCCGTCAACCCGGGGTGCTCGACCCGTGCGGTTCAGTGGACCTCGACGCGGATCGCCTCCGGCATGGCGCGCAGCGCGTCGACGGCAGCCGGATCCAGGTCGCCTGCGATGTCGAGGACGACGTAGCCCACCTGTCCCTTCGTGGCGAGCGTCTGCCCCACGATGTTGGTGCCGTACCCGGCCAGCAGCGTATTGATCGCCGCCAGGACGCCCGGGACGTTGCGGTGCAGGTGCGTGATCCGCCGGCCCGGGCCGCGGTGCGCCTGGACGGGCGGCAGGTTGACGCTGAGCACCGTCGACCCGGCATCGACGTAGTCGGCGAGCTTGCCCGCCACGAAGGAGCCGATGTTCTGCTGCGCCTCCTCCGTGGACCCTGCCACGTGCGGGGTCAAGATGACGTTGGGGGTGCCGCGCAACGGGTTCTCGAACGCCTGCCCGTTGCGCTTGGGCTCGGTCTCGAACACGTCAACGGCCGCCCCGGCGATGTGCCCGGCGTCGAGGGCGTCTTTCAGGGCCGCGGTGTCGACGACAAAGCCGCGCGACAGATTGAGGAACAACGAGCGGGGACGCATCTGAGCAAACTGCTCCGCCCCGAAGAACCCGCGGTTGTCGGGGCGTCCGTCGACGTGCAGCGAGATGGTCTCCGCCTTGGAGAGCAGTTCCTCCAGCGAGGTGCACCGTTCCGCGTTGCCGAGCGCGAGCCGATCGACGAGGTCGTAGAACAGGACCCGCATGCCGAGGGACTCCGCGACGACCGACAACTGGCTGCCGATATTGCCGTAGCCGACCAGGCCGAGCGTCCGGCCGCGGATCTCATGGCTGCCGATGGCGGACTTCACCCATTCACCGGCATGCATCTTCGCGTTGTGGTCGGTGAGGTGGCGGGCCAAGGAGATGATCTCGCCGATCGCCAGTTCCACGACCGAGCGGGTGTTGCTGTAGGGGGCGTTGAACACGGCGACGCCCCGCTTGGTGGCCTCGTCCAGGGCGATCTGGTTGGTGCCGATGCAGAACGCCCCGACGGCCTGCAGGCGGTCGGCCTCGGCCAGAACGCGGCCGGTGAGTTGGGTGTTGGATCGGATGCCGAGCACGTCGACGCCGCGCAGGGCGGCGATCAGATCGTCCTCGGACAGGGCGCCTTTGACGGTCTCGACCTCGAAGCCTCGTTCGGTCAGGAGACGTACGCCGTTGGCATGGATGTTCTCAAGCAGGAGCGCCTTCACCCGCAGGAGTCTAGGCCCGCGTCCGAAACGTCGGGATCGCGGCCACCAGGCGGGCGGTGTATTCGTGGTTCGGGTGCGCGAACAGTTCCTGGGTGGGACCGGCCTCCACGATGCGTCCCGACTGCAGCACGACCGCCTCCGGGCACAGGTGTCGCACGACGCCGAGATCGTGGCTCACGAACACGAGCGTCAGCCCCAGGTCGTCGACGAGCCGCATCAGCAGGTTCAACACGTGGGCCCGCACGGAGACATCGAGCGCGGAGACGGCCTCGTCGGCGATGAGCACGTCCGGGTGGGGTGCCAAGGCGCGGGCGATCGCGATCCGCTGCCGCTGTCCGCCCGAGAACTCGTGCGGGTACCGGTCGCCCGCATCAGCGGGCAGCCCCACCTCAGCCAGCACCTGGCGGACCCGGTCAGCTCGATCCAGGTCGCCGAGTTCCGCCGCCACGATCGGGCTGACCAGCGGTTCGGCGACGATGTCGCGCACCCGCATCCGCGGATCGAGAGACCCGCGGGGATCCTGGAAGACCATCTGCACCCGCGAACGGAGGAATCCCAGTCGGCGCTCGGGGACACCGTTCACCGCCTGCGCGTCGAAGGTCACCGTCCCGGCGGTGGGCTGGTCCAGCGCCGCCATGAGGCGCACCAGGGTCGACTTGCCCGACCCTGACTCCCCGACGACACCCAGCCGCTGCCCTGCTCGCACGTCGAGATCGACGTCGTCCAACGCCACCACCTCGCTGCGTCGCGTCCGGTACACGCGGCGCAGCCCACGCATCTCGAACAGGTTCATGGGCGTCCCCTGGCGGCGTCGCTGACGGTCGGCAGCGGTGTCCCCGGCTCGAGCAGGTCGAGGCGACCCGCCCCGATCAGGCCCGCCGTGTAGGGGTGCTCCGGGCGGCTGAACACCCGCTCGATCGGCCCCTGCTCCACGATGCGCCCCTCCAGCATCACCGCGACGCGGGAACACAACTGGGACACCACCGCGAGGTCGTGGCTGATGAACAGGCAGGAAGCCCCCGCCGCGTCCAGAACCCGATCCAGGACGTGCAGGACGCGTGCCTGCACGGTCACGTCGAGCGCGGTGGTGGGCTCATCGCACAGCACCAGTGACGGCCGATTGATCAGCGCCATCGCGGTGACGACACGCTGCCGCTGACCGCCCGACAGCTGGTGGGGATAGCTGTCGGCCACGCGTGCCGGGTCAGTGAACCCGACCTCGGTCAGCATGTCGAGCACCGCCACCCGAGCGCGTCCCGCGTCCGGGTCACGGTGCAGCCGGAATGCCTCGGCGACCTGGCGGCCGGCCGTCATCGTCGGATCGAGGGCCGTCATCGGCTCTTGGAAGATCATCCCGAGTCGGTCACCGCGCAGCCGGGCCATCGCCTTGTCGCCGCGCCCCACCAGTTCTTCCCCGCCGAGCGCGATGGACCCGGAGACGCGGGCGTTCTCGGGCAGGAGTCCCATGACGGCCAGCGCCGTGACGGTTTTCCCGGACCCGGACTCCCCCACCAGCCCGAGCCGCTCGCCTGCGGTGACGTCCAGGTCGATCCCCGCCACGGCCGGAGGACGTCGTCCGAACGCGACCGTCAGGTCACGGATCTGCAGGAGGCTCATGCCACCTCCCGCAGCTGAGGATCGAGGGCGTCACGCAACCCGTCGCCGACCAGGTTGAACCCGAGCACGGTGATCGCGATGGCGAGCCCCGGCCAGATCGCCTGCCCGGGCTGGCTGAACAGGTAGGTCTGGGCGTCACCGAGCATCCGCCCCCACGAGGGCACCGTGCTGGGGGTCCCCAGACCGAGGTAGCTCAGGGCGGCCTCGGCCAGGATGGCGAGGGCGAAGCTGACCGACACCTGGACGCCGATCAGCGGCGAGATGTTCGGCACGACATGGCGCAGCGCGATCCTGACCCGCGTGGTGCCGGACGCCCGCGCCGCGAGTACGTAGTCCGAGGCGAGGACGCTGAGCGCCCCGGCCCGCGAGACGCGCAGGAACTGCGGCACCGACGCGATCCCGATCGCCAGCATGGCCGTCTCGGTGGAGGCGCCCAGCACGCCCGCCAGGAGAATCGCGAGCAGGAGCGCCGGAAAGGCGTAGGTGATGTCGGTCACCCGAAGCACGATCTCGGCGGCCCACCGGGGCAACCCCGCCGAGGCCACCCCGAGGGGGACGCCGACCAGAGCGGCGACACCCACGGCGATGACGCCGACGTAGAGCGCCGATCGAGCCCCGACCAGGATCCGGCTGAAGGTGTCGATGCCCATGTGGTCGCTGCCCAGGACGTGAGGCCAGCCGGGGTTCTGCAGGGGCGTCGTGGAGTTGACCGCCGTCGGGCTGAAGGGAGTCCACACGAAAGACAGCAGCGCCATGGCTACGACGAGCGCGATCAGAACCACCCCCACCCTCAGTTCGAGGCGCTTCATGTGCTCCCCTCCTGACGCAGCCTCGGGTCGATGATCACGTAGGCCATGTCGATCAGGCCGTTGACCACGAGGACGACCGCCACGAGGATCATGACGATGCCGCGCACGATGGCGAGGTCGAACTGGCTCACCGAGTCCAGAAGCAGCGAGCCCAGCCCCGGCAGCACGAACACTCGCTCGATCACGATGGCACCGACGATCAGGGCCGACAGTTGAAGTCCGATGACGGTCACCAGCGACAGTGCCGCGTTGCGGATGCCGTGGCGCCACAGCGCCGCGCCGCGCGTCCATCCGATGGAGCGCGCGGTGCGGTAGTAGTCCTCCCCCAACACGTCCAGGAATGAGGAGCGGACGTAGCGGATCAGCACGGCGGCCTGGACGAGGCCCAGCGCCACGATCGGCAGGATCAGGTGCTCCGCCCAGGCGGCGGGGTCGCGCGTCAGGGGGACGTAGCCATTGGCTGGAAGCCACCGCAGCTGCACCGCGAACAGCATGGAGAGCAGGATGCCCGCCCAGAACGCGGGAATCGCCATCCCGACCTGTGCAGAAGCAGACACGGCGAAACCCGCGATCCGCCGACGATGGAGCGCCGCCAGCGCACCCAACGGCAACGCCACGGCGATCGCCACGAGGAGTCCGCCGGTGATCAACCATCCGGTGACCGCCGCACGAGGACCGATGAGAGCGGCCACCGGGAGCGTCGAGTACCACGATGCTCCGAAATCGCCGTGCAGCAGCCCCCCGGCCCATGCGCCGTACTGGACCAGGAACGGCCGATCGGTGCCCAACTCTGCGCGCTTGGCTGCCAGTTGCTCGGGGCTCGCCCCATCGCCCAGCATGACGCGGGCGACGTCGCCGGGCAGCGCTTGGGTGATCCAGAAGATCACCAGGGAGGCTGCGGCGAGGCTCGCGACCAGGACGCTCAGCCGCAAGAGCAGACCGCGACGCACGCGGGTTCAGGCCCTCGCGATGGTGGTGACGTCGAACGACAGCGACTGGGCATCCTGTGGCACGCCAGTGATCCCGGGCTTGGTGATCACGATGTTGGGCAGCGCGTAGAGCCACACGGCTGCAGCGTCGTCGGCCAGCAGCCGTGCCGCCTGCTTCATGCCTGCGGCGTACTCGGTGACGGTGCCGGAGTCCGCCTGGGTGATGAGTGCGTCGAAGTCGGCGTTGTGATAGCGCCAGTAGTAGTTGGGATTGGCGAACGTGCTGAGGTCACGTGCTTCGACGTGCGCGACGATGGTGAGGTCGTAGTCGGCGCGGTCATAGACCGTCTCACGCCACCGCGCAGGGAACTGGAGTTCCTCGACCTGGACGGTGATCCCGACCTCCTGCAACTGGGCCGCGATGAACTGCGCCGCCTTGGTCGCATACGGCAGGGCCGCCGGCTTGAGCCGGAGCGTCAGGCGGCTGTGCCCCGACTCTGCCAGGAGCCGCTTGGCCTCGTCCGGGTTGTAGGGGTACAAGCCCGAAAGGTCCTCGTAATAGGGATCGGTCGGGACGCTCATCGACCCCAGGACGACCCCGTGCCCACCCCAGGTCGTGTCGACCAACGCCTGCTTGTCGATCGCCATCGTGATCGCCTTGCGGACGCGGACATCCTGCAGGGCCGGATTGCCGGTTCCCGTCGGAACCGAGGCGTCGGTCGGGGCACCACCGTTGTTGACCCCCATGACAACCTCGCCGTTGGTGGTGCCCTCCACCACGCTGAACCGTGCAGGGTCGGCGAACTGCGCGAGGGACTCGGGCGCCTGGAGGTTGGAGATGATGTCGAGCTGGTCGCTCAGCATCGACGCGTTCATCGCGTTGGGATCCTTGAAGTAGCGGAAGGTGACCTCGTCGAACCGGACGGGGGTCCCCCAATAGCCCGCGTTCTTGGCCAGCACGATGCTGTCACCCGGCGTCCACTGGGAAACCGACAGCGGACCGGAGCCGGACGTCGCCGTCGTCGCGGTGGCGAAGCCTGCGGGGTTCATCACGATCCCGGCGGTGGAGGCCATCTCGTAGAGCCAGTTGACGCTCGGACGCGAGAGCGTCACCCCCAGCGTGTCGGTGTCGACCACCTGAGTGGAGGCCACCACCGCCATCGCGGTCTTGAGCTTCGCGGCCACCGGTTGCCCCTGGATGCGCGCGATGTTCTGCGCGACCGCGTCGGCGGTGACCGGCGTGCCGTCGGAGAACCTCGCCAGCGGATTCAGTTGGAAGGTGTACGTGAGCCCGTCTGCCGACATGTCCCAGGCCTGGGCCAGCAGCGGACGCAACTGACCCTGCGAGTCGACCTTCACCAACGTCTCGTAGACGTTGTAGAGCAGGGCTTGCGAACCCGCAGCCGCCGCGTCGGCGGTCGGGTCGAGCGATGTGGGCTCAGCGGTCGCACCGATGACGAGTGTGCGGGACGCCTGGGAGGCGGTGGTCCCGCTGGGAGATGCCCCCGTCGAACACGCTGTCGTGAGGAGCGCGAGCGCGACCAGCAGCGCCACTGCACCCCGGCGGAGTAGTCCTGCCGCATGGTTTGTCGACGTGCTCACTCGCCCCTCCAGAGTCGCCTTCTTCAAGCGCGCCACAGCTTACTGCACGGGGCTGGGCCCCCGATTTGGGGGACGACTCCCTCTCCGCTATAGTTGTCCAAGCAACGCGGGGTGGAGCAGCTCGGTAGCTCGCTAGGCTCATAACCTAGAGGTCGCAGGTTCAAATCCTGCCCCCGCTACTCACGTGATAGGTCCGGTTCCCGGGGGAGATCCGGACCTTCGTCGTATCCGGCCACGTCTCCTCGCTCGTACCGAGGGCCGATGTGATGCAGCCGACCGTTTTCCCACGTCGGTTCCGGGTGCGACAGTCGTTGAACGACACGCGTCACGGTCCCCCTGTGGGGTGCCCACGGGACCCCGGTCGGTGACTTATGGTGTGTGCTGTATGTCGTGCGCGATCTAGGGGGGTGGGATGCCGGGGTTCTTCCCGATGAGGCTTTCGAGTCGCGCCGTCGCGTGTGTGGCGGCCTTCACCTCCCTCGGAATCCTCGCGGTCCCGCTCGCCGTCGCCGCTCCGGCGCCCGGTGACGGCGAGGGCCCCGTCGCCACCGCGTCCGCTACCCCTGGCCCCACGGGGGGCACCGGCCAGATCAGCACCCCCACGCCGCCCGGTTCCGCCGCGCAGCGACCCCGCGTCGTCACCGAGGGCGCCGTTCAAGGCGTGGGCGCGCCCTGGCCGCTGATCGAGCTTCGCAGCACGTCGGGCTCCCGCATCACCGACACGTATGTCATCGACTACGTGGTCTGCACGTCCTCGGCCACGGTGCCCCTGTCCTGCGCCACGGCGTCCGGCACCTTGAGTGCCGCGCAGCGCAGCTTCGTCGGATCGAGTGACCTGCTGCGCCGGACGGTGGACCTGCCTGCGGGACGCTATGCGCTGGTTCAGGTCACCGTGTTCGTCAGGCCTGCGGATCCTCAGGGGGCCACACCACATCGGAACCCCCTGTGGGCCGCCTTCACGAGGACCTGGAGCGACAACGACGGCATCCCGGGTGACGCCACGTTGAGGTTCTTGGTCACGCCGAACCCGGGTGGCGGCAACTCCGGACAGCCGGGCGGCGAGGACACCCCCACCCCGACTGCGACCGCTACTCCCACCCCGACTACGACCGCTACTCCCACCCCGACCGCAACACCGACGCCCTCCGCGACGCCGACCGCCACGCCAACGCCCACCGCCACGCCAACGCCGACCCCCACAGCAACGCCGACGCCGTCCCCGACCGCCACGCCCAGCCCGACTGCGACGCCCACGCCGACCGGGACCCCCAGCCCCACGCCCAGCCGCGGTAACTCGGGACAGCCCGGTGGCGAGGCCACGCCGACCCCGACGCGGTCTGGCCCCTCGGGGCAGCCGAGCACCCCCTCGGGCACCCCGACGCCCGGCGACACCGGGCAACCCGGGAATCCCGACACGCCCACAGCGACCCCGACCGCCACGGCACCGGAGCAGCCCAGCCCCACCCCACCCGATGCCCCTACCCCGTCCCCGGCACCGCAGCCCTCGCCCGGCCCGGTTCCCACGAGCGCCGTGCCAACGCGAGGCTCGCCGCCCACAAGCGAGCCGCCTTCCGTCGCGGTACGTCAGCACATGACCGAACAGACCGACACCCTCCCCGCACCCACCCCAGCCACCCCCCCGGACTCCGCGGCGACGACACCTCCCCTCGCTCCCCAGGACTCCGCGCCCGCCGCCCCCACGCCGGCTGTGCGCGACGACCAGCCGTCTGCGCTCACCCGGATCCTGGAGTCCCCGGCTACTCCGCTGATCCTCGGCGGCCTCGCGATCGCCGCGATTATCGTGGCTGCCGCACCGCCCGGCGCCAAGCCGCGTCCCTGACGCGCGGGGAGTCCCGCTGGACTCATGTGCTTGGATGGGCGCCGTGACACCGCCGGACGAGTTGCGCTATCCCCTGCACGACCACACGCTGCCCAATGGGCTCCGAGTCGTGATCAATCCCGAGCACCACGCGCCCGTGGTGGCGGTGAACCTGTGGTACGGCGTCGGCTCCAGAGACGAGGAGCCGGGGCTCACCGGGCTGGCCCACCTCTTCGAGCACGTCATGTTCCAAGGTTCGGAGCATGTCGCCAGCGGCGAGCACTTCGACCTGCTGCAGGCTGCGGGGGCCACCGGCAACGCCACCACCTGGTTCGACCGCACCAACTACTTCGA
>NZ_DAIOIA010000045.1:0-21123 GCF_036744435.1 Propioniciclava sp.
CCATTGGAGTGGGCGCTGGCCGACCCTCGGACGGTCACGACGACAGCCGTCGGCGACTTCACGTGGCTGCGTGTGCTGGACACCCCCGGCGCTTTGACTGCGCGCGGCTGGGAGACAGACGGGAGCGTCGCATTCAGCGTCGTCGACCCGCTGGGCTTCGCTGCCGGGACATGGCGGCTGACGGTGTCCGGCGGCGTCGCCGACGTGGCCCCCCTGGACGCCGCCACGGTGAGCGTCGACGTGACGGCCCTGGCCTCCCTCTACTTCGGCCTGGTGGACGCCCGCACGCTGGCGGCCTCGGGGCTGATCGACGGGCCGAGCGCCGACGTGGATGCCCTGGCTCGGCTGTTCCGGACCTCCGTTCCGCCCTACAACCTCGCCGGATTCTGAGACTGGCTCAGACGATCGAGGTCGCGGCGTCGAGCGCTGCGACCTCGTCCGGTCCTGGCGCGTAGGCGCCCGCCCGCCCCACGGTGATGGCGCTGGTCAGTGCCCCCTGTCGTAGGGGCAGGGCCACGTCCTCCCACCGTGCCGATGCGAGCCGGGCCCGAGCATCGGGGCCACCCAGCAGGCCCGCCATGAACGAATCGCCCGCCCCGACGGTGTCCCCCACCTCGACGGCGGGCGCCGCGACCTCCAGGCTGGCGTCGTCGTGGGCCAGCCGCGCCAGCGCGCCACGTGCCCCCCGGGTCATCACCACCAGGCTCGGGCCCAACGTGGACCAGACCCGCAGCGACTCGGCGGGATCGACGCCCGGGTAGAGCCACGCCAGGTCCTCGTCGCTGGCCTTC
The DNA here is from genome assembly GCF_036744435.1 of Propioniciclava sp. NCBI lineage: Bacteria > Bacillati > Actinomycetota > Actinomycetes > Propionibacteriales > Propionibacteriaceae > Propioniciclava > Propioniciclava sp. The sequence continues at coordinate 792 of NZ_DAIOIA010000045.1, forward strand.
ACCACGTCGCTGAGGGCCACGAGCGTCTCCACGCGTCGCCGGACGTCCGCCCCGGACCCCATGATCGCGGGCCGTGCATTGGGGTCGTAGGAGACGGTCGCCCCCTGCCGTAGCCGGGTGATCTCCTCGACCACGGCGGAACCCCCGGGCTCAACCGTCGCGGCCAGGCTTCCGGTGTGGACGTGCCCGACTCCCTGCGCCGGCAGCGGGGGCAACTCCCAGGTGAGCTCGAACGTGTACCGGGCGTGACCGTCCGCGTCCACGTCGGCGAGCGCGATCGGGGTCGCCGGCGCACCTGCGGTGCCTTCGACCACGCGGACCCCCGCCGCGGCGGCGAAGTCGGCCAGTCGCGCACCCCGCTCGTCGGCGCCCCACCAGGACGCCAGGTAGGTCGGCACCTGCAGCGCCGCAGCGCCCGCCGCCACATTGAGGAGGCTCCCGCCCACGTGCTCGGAGTCCTCCCGCCCGGGGCGTCGCACCACGTCAATGAGCGCCTCTCCGACGCAGAGGATCGCCGACTCGGTCGTTGTCATGGCGTCACCCTAACGGGCCCATGGCGGTCCGCTCACCCGATCGCGCGATCACCACCGACAGGCCGCGCGGACGCCACGCACCCGCCCCGTCGCCTACGACCAGAGACCACTTTCCGTGGGTCTCGCGTCGTGCTATGGTCGCACTTGAGCTTCCGCTCAGCAGGGTTGCTACCCGATCCCGGGGCAAGACCTGAGTCACTGCACAGTACGTGCGGCGTCTCAGGTCTTTTTTGCGTTCGGGGCCGGGACGGAAACACGACGACAGGAAAGATCCATGACATCCAATCCCACCCGATCTGCCGCGCAGGCGATCGTCGAGGAGGTGGGCGGCCCCGAGAACATCGAGAGCCTGACCCACTGCGCCACGCGGCTTCGCTTCCAGCTCCGCGACGCCTCCAAGGTCGATGCGGCCAAGGTCGACCAGATCCCCGGCGTCATGGGGGCCGTTCCCCAGAGCGGGGATCGCTTCCAGGTCGTCATCGGCGGCGCCGTCCAAAGCGTCTACTCCGACATCATGAACCTGCCGAGCATGTCCGGCGCGGTCGCTGCCCCCTCCGACGCCGACATCAAGGCCGCGGCCCGCTCCAAGGCCCGCGGCAAGGTGTGGTGGATCGACGCCTTCTTCGAGTATCTGTCCGACTCGTTCCGCCCGCTGCTCGGCGTGCTGCTGGGCGCCTCGTTGATCATCGCCTTCGCGGCGGTCCTGGACGCCCTCGGCGTCGTCGACTTCCGCGCCGACGACAAGCCCGCCACCTGGGTGTTCGTCGACGCGATGTGGCGCGCGGTGTTCTACTTCCTGCCGATCATGGTCGCCTACAACGCGGCCAAGAAGCTCAACGTCGACCCGTGGGTCGGCGCCACCATCATGGGCGCGCTCATGACCCCGAACTTCATCTCGCTCAGCTCCGCCGACTCGGGCATCCCCGGCGTCGTCTGCCACGTCAACCAGACGCTGGGCACCAGCGAGTGCGTCGCGACCGTCTTCGGCCTGCCGATGCAGCTCAACGACTACGGCGGCCAGGTGTTCGTGCCGCTGATCATGGTCGCGCTCCTGGCGCCGCTGTACCGCCTGCTGAAGAAGATCTTCCCCGAGAACGTTCAGATGGTCTTCGTGCCGTTCCTCTCGATGGCGATCATGATCCCGATCACCGCCTTCCTGCTCGGCCCGCTCGGCATCTGGCTCGGCAACGGCCTGGGTGGCGGCCTCGCGTGGCTCAACACCAACGCGCCCATCGTCTTCGCGATCATCATTCCGCTGATCTACCCGTTCCTCGTCCCGTTGGGCCTGCACTGGCCGCTGAACGCCCTCATGCTGGTCAACATCAACACGCTGGGCTACGACTTCATCCAGGGCCCCATGGGCGCATGGAACTTCGCCTGCTTCGGCGCCACCGCCGGCGTGCTCGTGTTGTCGATGCGCGACAAGGACACCCAGATGCGACAGACCGCCACGGGTGCCCTGCTCGCCGGTCTGTTCGGCGGCATCTCCGAGCCGTCCCTCTACGGCATCCACCTGCGGTTCAAGCGGATCTACCCGCGGATGCTGGTCGGCTGTCTGACCGGCGGCCTGATCATCGGCATCCTGGGCGCCACCAGCGGCGGCGTGAAGACGTCCGTGTTCGCCTTCACCTCCCTGCTGACCATCCCCGTCTTCAACCCGATGTGGATCTACGCGATCGCCGTCGCAGCCGCCTTCTTCGTCGCGATGGCGCTGGTCATCGTGTCCGGCTACAAGGATCCGGTCCCGGCCGCCTCCACCACCTCCACCCCTGACTCCGTGACGTCCGAGGCCATCCCGGCCGCCGCGGCCGAGGCGCTGACGGGTGTCCAGGTCGTGATCGGCGCCCCGGTGGCCGGCATCGTGGTCCCGGTCACCGACGTGGACGACAAGGTCTTCGCCTCCAAGACGCTCGGGGACGGGGTGGGCATCCAGCCCACCGAGAACCAGGTGTTCTCCCCCGTCGCCGGCACCGTCGCGACCGTCACCAAGACCGGTCACGCCTTCGGGATCAAGACGACGACCGGCGTCGAGGTGCTGGTGCACATCGGCATCGACACGGTGCAGATGAAGGGTGACGGTTTCGAGGTCGCCGTGAGCAAGGGCCAAACGGTCGAGAAGGGCGACCTGCTCGCCACCGTCGACTTCGACAAGGTCCGCGCCGCCGGTTTCGACACCACCACGGTGGTGACCGTCACCAACACCAAGGCGATGACGGCTGTCACCCCGATCACCGGCGAGACGGCCACGGTGGGCGCGCCCATCATCGACGTCACGCGCTGATCTTTCACGCGAGGGGCCCGCACCCGGTGGGGCGGGCACCTCGCGCCGCCCGGGGCGTGCTTCGACACATCCCCATCCGCCCAACTACCGTGGGGAAGCAGCGACGACGCCCGCATCCCCACGAGTCCCGAACGAGGTGAACCGACCATGTCCGAACGTGTGGCGAGGGAGACGCAGGGCATGACCGTGCTCCGAGTCTTCAACAACAACGTGGTTCTCGCACGCGACTCCTCCGGTGACGAGGTCATCCTCACCGGACGAGGGCTCGGCTTCCAGGCCAAGGCAGGCACGGCCGTGGATCCCGCCAAGATCATCCGGGTCTTCGTCCCCAGCGACGGGCGTGACCCCGACCACCTGGCCCAGCTCTTGGCCGGCGTCCCCCCGGAGATGATCCAGCTCGTCTCCCGGACGCTGCCCGACCTCGCCGACTCCGACCGCATGACCCACAGCGCCACCCTGGTCATCGCGCTGGCCGACCACCTGAACTTCGCCACGCATCGCGCCGCTCGCGGGCTGACGGTGGAGTACCCGCTGCGCGCCGAGGTGTCCCACCTCTACCCGCACGAACTCCGTCAGGCCCGCGACCTGCTCGCCGCCGTCAATCTCCACCTGGAGCAGCCGCTGCCCGAGTCGGAGGAGGTCGCCCTCGCCCTCCATCTGGTCAACGCGGGCATGGCCAGCGGCGACCTGACCTTCACCTACCGGATGACGGGGGTCATCCACCAACTCGTATCGGTCATCGAAGCCGAGTACGGCCTAGACCTGGGGCACGACTCGGTCAGTGTCGGCCGGTTCATCACGCACCTGCGCTACCTCTTCGTCCGGGTCAGCCAGCACCAGCAGCTCGCCTCGGAAAGCTCCCCGATCAGCGACGCCATCCGCGCGACCTACCCGGACGCCACGATCGTCGCCGAGCGGCTGGCCGGGATCATCGAATTGCGGCTGGGCGATGAACTGACCTCCGACGAGGTCTCCTACTTGTCGTTGCACGTGGCCCGCATCGCGGAGAGCCGCTGACGCCCGGCGGGCATCGCAACGTCGGCTACTTCGCCTCCACGGCCGCCACCAGCCCATGCAGCAGGTCGGCGGCCTCGGCCGGGTCGGCGCCGATCTCCGAGAACGCCACCAGGTAGCCGTCGCGCACGAAGTAGGCCTGGGCGCCGCTCAGCCCCACGAACGCCCCGCCAACCGATGTCTGTGTGAAGGCGACGACACCGGGGGACGCCGATGCCAGCGGTTCCACCTCATACGTGATGGTTTGTCCGTTCACGGTTCGGGTGTCTCGGGCGCAGTCGGGGATCGCCCGAGCCAAGGCGTCGAGGACCTGCCGAGCGGCGTCGGGGCCGATCGACCGAACCGTCTGGCTGACCTCCACCCCGTCTGGCCGGGTCCGGCGTGACAGTTTTACTGCCTCAGGGGTGACCGGCTCCGTGTTCACCCCGCAGATCGTCTGCCCGAAACCGTCGCTGCTCACCGGCCCCCCGGCCTCCCAGGTACCCCCGGGCATCTCCGCCACCGTGAGCATCAACTCTTGGACGCGGTCGCCCGACACGGCAGGACTTGCGGTGGGCGGGTCCGGTGAGGGCTGTGTGCACCCCAGGGCCAACACCAGGACCAGGCCCGCCAGCGCAGCCCGCGGGGCGCCTCTGCGACGGGACCGGTATGTCATGGTGGCCAGTCTGGCACCCCAGCCCCAGCACCGGCCTGGGTGGGCGACCCCCATCAGCGTCCCCCGGTGAGGATCTGCTCCCACACCAGTCCGGCGGTCGCATCGTGTCCGCCTTGGTTGGGATGGAACGACTCGGAGTCGCCCCAACCGACCAGGTCGTTGATCCAAGGATCGCTGGAGCCTGCCCGGTGGTCGTATCCCTCACCGACGTAGGCCGATGTCGGATCCACCCATTCGACGCCCAGGCGCTCCGCCATGTCCGAACCCGCCGTGTTCAGTTCCCGCGCCATCTCATTCGCCCAGCGCTGCTCCTCGAGGCTCATGGTGGTGAAGAACCCCTTCTTCAGATCCCTCTGCTCGGCAAACATCTCCGGATACCCGACGAGGATGATGCGCGCATCCGGGTGTTCGGCTCTGAGCTTCGCCAACTGCTGCTCCAGAGTGCCCGGCTGATCGCGGGTTCCGTACACGCTCTGAAACCGAGATCGGAGCGCGTCGCTGTCTTCGCAGCCCGACCCCGCGAGTCCTTCCGTAATGCACGCCTTCACGACGTCCGCGAACCCCACATCATTGCCGCCCAGAGACAGGGTGATCAGCGAGGCGTCCTCGGGGACGTTGTCGAACGGAGCCGACGCATCGGCCGGCTGCGGGGAGGCGTACATCTGCGGCCCCTCCCCCGCGTTGTCGAGGTGGTTGTCGGAGTAGAGATCCGACACGATCGCCCCGGAACAGGCCTCCGAGGCGTAGTCCTGAGAGGCGAAGGCACCTCGTTGTCGCGCCAGCGCGAAGACCTGTGCCTGATAGGAGCTGCCGGATCGGTGGCACTCGTTGGGGGCCGTCTTGGTCGTGGTGTCCGTAGCGGGATCGTAGGAGAAGATGCCTTCCCCCGAGGCGAACGAATCCCCCCCGAACCAGGCCGACCCGGCGGTGGCTCGCTCGTACGGCGTCTGCTCGTGATCGTCGGGCGTGCCCCCGGCGTCGGCGCAGCCGGGCAGTTGCAGGATCTGACACACGGCGGAGCCGAGGCTCGCGCTCACCGAGGCGGGCGTGAGGGCGAGAGCCACGCCAGACACGAGGAGGGCGGCGATCACCGCAACTGCCACGTAGGACAGCCCCGAGGCTCCCCGTTCGCGCATCCCCTCACCTCCGGCGCAGCGGTCACTTCCAGCGTTTGGCCAGACGCTATCCGCCGGCCGCGGGCACCCACGAGGGCCCTGGGCCCCAGCGGGGGCCCAACGAACGCAGCACGCGGTCAGGCTTCTCGGTGGGCCCGTGAGGACGTCGCCACAGGAACCCGCTCAGCGCGTTTGCCGCTCCAAGGTGACGATGATGGACTCATAAGGTTGCCCCGTCGCATGCTCCATCCCCAGTTCACACGTGCGGTTGCCCGAGGCGAAGCTCACCTGCCCCGCGACCGGCTCGGCGAGGCGCGCCTCCACTTGGGCGACCTCCTCCTGGGTGGCGGTGGCCGTGAGCTCCGGATGCAGCATCCCCCGGTCTCCGGCGAAGGCGCAGCAGGTGGCGCTGATCGGAACGAACACTTCTTGCGACACCGCACCGGCCAGCGCCCTGAGGTCTCCGGTGATGCCCAGGGTGTTCATCGAGCACGTCGGATGCAGGACGGTCAGGCCCAGCTTCCGCGCCTGCGGCAGGTCAGGCAGCAGCACTTCGTTCGTGTACCGCAACACGTCGACGATCTGGAGCTTGCGGTGCTTGGCCAACCGTTCCGGATCCAACAACTCGGCGATGTCGTGGGCCAGCCCCAGCGTGCAGCTTGACGCGTCCACGATGATCGGGAGGCGTCCCGCGTCGCTCCAGCGCCACATCCGGTCCAGCACCTCGGCCGCCATGATGACGTTGCCCTCCTCCAGGCCCTTCGAGTGCCACACGGTGCCACAGCACATCGAGGCCAGGTCGTCGGGGATCCAGATGGCATGCCCGGCCCTGGCGGCCAACGCCACGAACGCCTCCGAGACGGTCGTGGGCTCCGAGGCCGCCCGCGAGGCCCCGAAGATCCGGTTGATGCAGGCGGCGAAGAACACCGCTTCGGCGCCGGCGCGCTCCGTCGGCGGCAGCGCGGGCGCGGGCCCGGGCAGTTCCGCGACCCAGCTCGGCACGAGTTCCTCCCCGCCGATCCGGCGACCCAAAGACGTGATCGCGGACAGCCCACGGTCGCCGATCACCGGACGGATCGCCTTGGCGGCGAACAGCGCCGACCGGCCGGCTATCTCGGCGATCCCCCAGTGCTTGGCCAGCGTGACGCCGACGCGCTGAGCCAGAGCGGGGACGCCGTCGCGACGCAACTCCTTCATCACTCGCCCGGTGTCGATGTCCACGGGACAGGCGATCGAGCACGACGAGTCGCCCGCGCACGTGTCGACCGCCTCATAGGCGTACTCGTCGATGATGCGCTCGGCGACCGGACCGGTGTGTCCCTGACGGGCCAGTTCCCGTTGCAACACGATGCGCTGGCGCGGCGTCGCGGTCAGGTGCCGCGACGGGCACACCGGCTCGCAGAAGCCGCACTCGATGCAGGGGTTCAGGTGCGGATGGATCGCCGGCATGGACTTCAGCCCGTCGAAGGCCGCCTCCGGATCCTCGTTGAGGAACACCCCCGGGCCCAGCAGCCCGGTCGGGTCGAGGGCGCGCTTGACCCGCCACATCATCGCCACCGCGTCGGTTCCCCACTCGCGGACGATGAATGGCGCCATGTTGCGGCCGGTGCCGTGCTCCCCCTTCAAGGAGCCGTCGTAGCGGTCGACGATGAGATCGACCAGTTCCTCCATGAACGCCCGGTAGGCGCTCAGGCGCTCCTCATCGGTGGCGTCCAAGTAGAGGTAGAAGTGCAGGTTTCCCGCTGACGCGTGCCCATTCACCGCTCCCAGGAAGCCGTGCTTGACCAACAGCGCCTGCAGGTCTCCGACCGCCTCGGGCAGCCGCTCAGGAGGCACCACCACGTCCTCGGTGATCAAGGCGGTGCCTGCCGGGCGGGAGGCACCGATGGAGGGCAGCATGCCCGAGCGGAGCCGCCAGTACAGCGCCGCGCGTCCGGCCTCCCGGGTGGTGAGGGGCTCGCCCATATCGATGACCGTCGCACCGACGATGTGCGCCACATCCGTCTCGAACCGATCCAGGGTCGCGTCATCGGTGGCGCGTCGCTCGGTCAGGATCGCCGCATCCGTCGCGTCCGGGGCCAGATCGTTGATCCATTGCGGCGTCCCGACACGCCCCTGCAACGACCGCAGGGACGCCGTATCCATCAACTCCACCGCCTGAGCCTCCACCCCGTTGAGGGGTGCCACTACCGCGGCGGCCGCGGTCACGTCAGGGAAGCGGAGGAAGGCGGTGGAACGCCGCGGTCCGGTCTCCAGCGTCCGCCACGTCGTCTCGACGATCGCCGCCAGCGTGCCCTCCGAACCGACCAGGAGCAGCGGAAGAATGTCGGCGGGCCGCTCGGCGTCCAAGAAGGCGTCGAGCCGGTATCCGGAGGTGTTCTTGATGGAGAACTTGCGCCGGATCAGGGCGGTGAGCCCCTCATCGGCCCGGAGGTCGTCGCGGATCGTCTCCAGCGCCGCATACAGGTCGGGCTCAGCGTCGCGCAAGCGCTCGTCGGCATCCGCGGCTCCGGTGTCGACGACCGTTCCCGACGCCAGGACGAGGGTGACCGCGTCGATCGTGGTGTAACTGTTGTAGCGCGTCCCCGCCGTCATCCCGGAGGCGTTGTTGGCGAAGACCCCGCCGATGGTCGCGGCCGATCCGCTCGCAGGATCCGGCCCCAGCACGCGCCCCTTCGGGGCCAGCAAGGCGTTGGCCCGGAACAGGATCACGCCTGGCTGGGAGCGCAGCCGCGCCCCCTCGTCGAGCACCTCGATGTCGCGGAAGTGCTCGCGCATGTCGATCATCACGTCGTCGCCTTGGGACTGCCCATTGAGGCTGGTGCCCCCCGCGCGGAACGTGACCCCGCGCCCGGCCAGCCGGGCCGCCGCCAACACGGCGACGAGTTGCTCGGTGTCGCGCGGCCGCACCACGACACGCGGCAGCATCCGGTACGGGCTGGCATCGGAGGAGTAGCGCACCAGGTCGCTGGTCGAGGTCAGCACGTCCTCGGCGGCGAGGAGCCGACGCAACTCGGCGACGAAGGAGTCCTCACCGGCGGAGAGGACCTGTGTGCCGAGCGCGTCGGGCGCTGGTGGCGTCGGGGCGTGACCCAGGGCACGTCGCGCCCGGCGCGAGACAGGAGGGGTGGAGGGGGTTGAGGTCGACGTCACGGCTGACATGCCTCCATGCAAGCACACTGAGCAGGCGAAAGCGCCCGCTTTTTCGACCCCGCCGTGACGAACCGGCCACTCACGCCGGGGGAAGGATCGTCACCCGCCGGTTGGCCGCCTTGCCGGCGTCGGTGTCGTTCGAGGCGACCGGCTCACGCTCGCCCTTGCCCTCGACGGCGAACGAGTAGCCAGCGCCGAGCAGGGGTCCCAGCGCATCGGCGACTGCCTGGGCCCGGCGGCTGGACAGGTCCTGGTTGGCCGCATCCGAACCGTCAGAGTCGGTGTGCCCCGTCACGGTCACCACGCCCACACGTCCGGTCGCCTTCACTTTCTCGGCTGCAGTGGCCAGCACCTGCTGGGCATTCGCAGTCAGGGTCGCCTGGTTGTAGTCGAACAGCACGGTGGCGTCCAGATCGAGTTGGTCCCCCGAGGTGGTGATCGCCCCCTCCTTCATCACGAAGCGCAGGTCGACCGTGTTGCTGGCGATGTTGTCGGGGGTCGCCTCCGCTAACGACTCGGCAGGGATGACGGGCCAGCCCGTCCCCAACTCCGGGATCTGCTGATCCGACGTGGGAGTCATGAGCCCCTCGCTCACCGGCACATCCTGGATCAACTGGTTGGCCACGATCACGTCCACCGACGTGGTCGACGCCTCCAGCGGGGGAAGCACGCCCCAGCACACCAGCGCGTTCGGGTTCTCGCCCTGGGTGAAGGCGAACCGGTCGCACGACTCCTTGAGGTGAGGACCGCCCCCGCCCAACAACTGCAGACCCCGCATCGAGGGCCAGTCGATCACCTCGACCGTCGAGGTCAGGAAGCCCAGATAGCTGGAGGCGTTGCTCAACGAGCCGCCTTCCCCACCCCAACTGGAGAACCGGACCGGTGCCACGCCCTCGGGGAAGACGGCCGAGTAGTAGACGACCGTGGCATTCTCCACGCGTCGCACGCCGTGGACGGTCAGGATCAGGCTCTGGTCGTGCTCGCGATCGTTCTTGTCTCCGAAGACGGCGCGGCCCAGGATCGGCACATCCGCCGATCCGGCCGGAACCGCAGCGGCCCCCCGGTCCACCGTCACCCTCAGGGGCGAGGCGATCAACGGGGTGGAGACCTCCACCTCCGAGACACCGGCCGGCAGCGGCGCGTAGACCGCGAAGGTCGAGTGAGGGTCCGGGACGACCGTCGAGATGAGGCCGGCAACAGGCCTACCCCAGGTTCCGGTCAAGACGCTGTGTTCGGCCACCTCGTAGTCGACGCCGCCGACCGACAGCACCGGAAGGTTGTCTCGCCGGTTCGGCCCGTACACCTGCTCGGGATAGCCGGAGAGCGTCAAGGTGGGGTGGGTCACGACGTACTCGAGCCGGGTTGCGGACTCCGTACTTCTCACCGAGAACACATGGAAGGTCCCCCCGGCCAGTTGACCGACCTCGATCGGGGCGCTCGCCACCGGGACGGGTTCCTGCGCACCAGCCCGCACCAACGCGGACGCGGCTGCGCTCGCCGACACCGGAGCCGAGGTGCCAGGCCCATCCGGACCGGTGGTCGGGGAGGTGGTCGCCGTACACGCCGCCAGCCCGAGCGCCGCGATGACGAGGGCTATCAGGGTTGGAAACCGGTGGGACACGCTGCTCCTTCGGGGTCGGCGGAGTCGACCATCACCCTACACACGCGGGATTTCGGCCGACCTGCTCTCAGGCGCTCAACGAGGCCGTGAACAGAGCCTTGATCTCCGAAGCAGAGATCGTGATCGTCACCTTGCGGGTGTTCGGATCGACCTTCACGGGCACCGTCAGCTCGCCACACGTCGCCACCCCGGAGAAGCTGGGGGCCTTGGTCGGCGTCGCAGTGGGGCTGGGGGTCGCGGTGGCGGTCGGAGTGGGGGTGGCGACGGGAGCTTGGGGAAGGACGCAGGCGGCGAGCCGTTTGCCGATGCTGGCGGTGGCGACCGCGACTTCCCGTGATCCCGACTCCAGCACGGCCTTGCTCCTCACCTGGACCTCGATGCGGTCCTGGGAGGCCGAATAGTGGTACCCGACCAGGGAGCCGCCGTTGCGGGTGGCGAAGTCGCCGGCGGCGCCCTGCCCGGCCCCCCCGGCCGGCAGGGCGCCACCGTTGACGAGGCCGGACAACCAGTCCGGCGAGTCATCGATGGTCTGATAGGCGCCAGCCAGTGCCGCGGCGTCCGCGCCCACCTGGAGAGTGCCGCCCTGGTCTTCCGCCTTGGCCACGCGTTGGGTGTAGAAGAACGCGACTCCCAGCAGCAGCACGCTGACGGCGATGACGATCGCCGTCGTCGCCGCGCCTGCCTCACTCCTTCGCCCGTGGACCACCATGGCTGAGCACTCCCCTTTCGAGACCACTAGCAAGACCGGGAGGGATGAGCCCAGCGTGGCCTCATCCCTCCCCGGGAGGTTTAGCTATTGCCCCCGGTGATCTTGCCCACGGCGGACTCCACCGCGTTAGACAGGCTGTCGATGTTCACCGCGCCGACGATGCCGACGACGATGAGGGCTGCCAGCACGACCATGCCGACGTATTCCAGGGCGTCGGCGCCGCGCTCACGGCGGGTGACCAGAGTGCTGCGCACTGCGTTGAGGACGAGCTCCGCCTTGACCGCGGAAGCGAGCATGAGGTTCGACATGTGAGTCTCCTTCAAGTCTTGCGGGCCGGTTGCCCGTGTGTTGATAACCAAAAACCTACGGGTCGGGCTACGGGATCCGTAGGGCCGTGGGGCCCAGTCCGGGCCCAACCCCAGACCCGGGCCTCATTGCGGGGCAGTCCCCAGCCAGGCAGCGATGGCCTGCCCCCGATTGGTGGCGTCCAACTTGGTGAAGATCTGGTTGATGTGGTTCTTGACGGTCTTCTCCGTGAGGAACAACTCCCGCGCGATCTCGCGGTTGGACCGGCCCTGTGAGATCAGGTCCATCACCTCTGATTGACGCATGCTCAACCCCCATTTGGGGCCCCGCTCGTGAGCGGTCGGCGCCGTCGGGGTGCCGCTGCCCATCATGGCCACCAAGGCCGGACCGCTCAGTGCCGCCATGCCCGCGGCGGCGCTGCGCACCGTGGCCGCCAACGAGTCGGCGTCGAATGTGCCGTGGACGAGATACCCGGTGGCTCCAGCGGCCATCGCCTCGCGCACCACGTGGGACTCGTCCGAGAAGGTCAACATCAGCACCCGGGAGCCACCAGCCAGGTCCGCCACGATCGACAGCCCGTCCCGCCGAGGCATGCGGACATCCAGCAGGACGATGTCAGGTTCAGTCTCACGCGCCAACTGCAGCCCCTCCTCCCCGTCGCCGGCCTCGCCGACCACCTCGATACAGCCGTCCAACTCCAGCAGTGTGCGGACGCCGCGTCGCACCACGGCGCTGTCGTCCACGATGAGTGCCTTGATCATGTCGCTCACAACGTTCTCCTCACTCGACCTCGATAAGCCCATGACGCGGGGCCACGAGTTGCACCGTGGTCCCCCACCCGGGCGTGCTTCTGAACTCGGCCCGTCCGCCTACCTTCGCCATCCGCTCCGCCATCCCCCGGCGCCCGTAATGGCCGCCCTCCTCGGCCTCCCGAAGCCGGTCGCCGTCGATGCCGACGCCGTCGTCGACCACCGACACGACCACCCAATCCTCGGTCCCCTTCAAGGCGACCCGAACCAGCGAGGCCCGCGCGTGGCGCCGCACGTTCTCCAGGGCTTCCCCCATGGCCATGAGGATCTCGTAGCGCACCAGGACGTCGGTCACCTCGGTGGTCTCGTCTACCTCGCTCACCAGCGATATGCCCGTGGCCGCCTCCCATCGCAGGCACAGCTGGATGAGCATCTCGGGTAGGGAGTCTCCCTCCGGTTCCCGGCGCAGATGGGTCATCAGGGCCCGGACGTCCTCGATGGCCTGGGCGCTGAGTTCACGGATCTCACCGGCGCACTCGACGGCTCCGGCGGGGTCCCGTTCGATCATGATGGGCAGCGCCGCTGCAGACAGGTGGACCGCCTGCAACGACTTGGCGACGGTGTCGTGCATGTCCCGCGCCAAGCGCGTGCGTTCCTCCCCCGCAGCGGCGACCGCGACCGCGCGCTGGAGGGCATCGCGGGCCCGTTCCTCGGAACGGGCCGCCTCCGAGATCGCGAAACCGAGCCACCACAAGACGACGAAGCCGAAGGGCACCGCCAGCCCGGCGACGCTCGACGTCGTCGTCGCCCAGAACACCTGGTGCAGCAGCACCAAGACGGCGACCGTGCTGAAGCCCACCCACGCCGAGGCCCACAGGCCGACGAGCAGCGCGGACGTCATGAACGTCAAGACGAACGGGCTGTCGCCCCCCGACAGGACGGTGACCACGGTCAGCAGCAGGGTGTCCAGGAAGACGAGCCACGGGTGCCGGGAGACGAGGTCCTCCCCGCGCCGGGACACCAGCAGCCACCACGCGGCCACGCCGATCAGGATCTGCCCCACGAGCGCGGCCGGGGAGATGGTGGACAACGTGAGGACCACCAGCAGCAGCGACACCAATCGCACCACCAGCGCCACCCGGGTCACCTGCAGGGAGACCCCCTCTGTTGGCCCCTTAGTCACCGAGAATCGCCCCGAAATCGACTCCGGTGCCCAGGATCAGACCCACGACCACCAGGATCAAGGTCGCCGGGACCATCGCCATGGTGGTGATGAGCGTGATGCGCGGGGTCACCCGGACCGCTCGCTGCAGGGCGCGCTGGGCGGCGGCCCGCCGCATGTCGAGCGCGATCTGGTTGAGGGAGTCCACCAGGGGCGCGCCGAGTTCCTCGGCTTGGAGATAGGCGGTGACGAACTCGTTCATCGCCTCCGAGCCGGACCTCTCGCGGAGGTTCTTGAAGGCTGACCTGAGGCTGGCGCCGTTCTCGATCTGCCGCAGCGACGTCGTCACCTCCTCTCCCAACGGTCCGCCGAACCTGCGAGCGACCGTCGCCAGAGCCGCCCGGAAGCCTGTCCCTGCGCTGACCGTGACGGCGAGCACGTCGAGGAAATCGGGCAAGTCCCGGTCGATACGCTCGCGGCGCCGGCGCGCCAGCGTGGTGAGCCGGATCATCGGCCACATGACCGCCAGCCCCACCAACGGGATGACCCACAAGACGAACCCGGATCGGATGTAGAGGAAGCTCACGGGGATCGCCACGATCAGCAGGCCCACCTGCTGCGCCATCACACCGTCGACCGTCATCCCGGGCGGGCGCCCGGCCAGGTCGATCTGGCGCTGCAGCCGTCGGGGAATGGACGCCGGCAACGAGCCCTTGATCAGGGGCACGAACCGCGCCCCCAGCCGGGACAGCACACTCGCCTTGGTCTTCTCCTGGGAGGCACCCAGAACGGAGGCGTCCATCAGTTCTTCGGGATGCACATCCTGCACCGGGTCGTACCGCCACGCCCGGATCCCGACGGCGGCCAGCCAGACGGCCAGCGCTGCGACGATACCGGGGATCGCGCCCACGAGGAGGTTGATCATGGCTCCACCCGCGCGATCGCCCTGATGGCGACGTATCCCCCGCCGAACAGCACGCCGGAGGCGATGAGCGCCGCGATCCCCAAGGGGGAGCGGGTCATGGCGTCGACGGTGCCCGGCTGAATGGCGTTGAGCAGAAACAGCAGGCCGACCCCGATGATCAAGATCGCGTTCGCGGTGACCATCGGGGCGCTCAGCGTGGTCTGGATCTGCCTGCGCGTCTCCTTGCGCTGCTCCAGGCTGTCGGCGATGCCGCGCAGGGCGGTGACCAGGGACCCGCCGCTGCGCGTGGAGACGACCAGCGTCGAGATCAGCACGCCCGTCTCGCGTGAGCGGACCCGCTCACGGAACTCCTGCAGGGCGGCCTCCACGGATGCTCCGAACCGGAGCCGGTCGGTGATCCGGACCAGTTCCGTGCGCACCGGTTCTGCCAGCTCACGGCTGGCGACCCCGAGCGCGGTCGGCAGCGACAGACCGGCATAGGACGCGTTGGCGAGCACGCGGGCCAGCTCGGGCATCTGGGCGACGATCGCTTCCTGCCTGCGCTGTTGCGCCTGCTGCAGGTAGGCCCGCATCAGGAAGAAGGCCAGCACCAGGCCCAGCACCGCGAGGATCGGGGAGAGGAAGTGCCAGATCACCCACGTCGCGGCGATGCCCGCGGCCAGTGTCGCGACGGCCACCACGAGCGGGGACAAGGCCATGCCCGCCAGATCGAGTTCGCGGGCGAACCAGCGCCCCAGCCGGGTACGGCGAAACCTGTTGTCCCAGGCCCTGATCGTCGAGGCCGCCTGCCCGCTCCCGCTCTCCATCTCTGCGCCCGCGATGAACCGGCGGCGGTCGTTGGCCAGGGCGAGGAGCTCCCGCACGCCCACGAGCAACAGCAGGACGGCGGCGCCCGCGGCCAGCGGGATCAAGGCGTGCAGGTTCACCTCACACCACCCAACTGAGGTGTTCGGGATGCGACTCCGCCAACCGCCGATCGAGGTCGCTGGGCAGTGGATGGTGCACGAACTCGCCGCGTCCCCCGCCTCGGTGCGCGCCCCGCCAGCTCGCGACCGACTCCAGCCGGAAGGCCTCGTGCCGCCGCGAGGCGACATAGGCCACCTCGGACACCCGCCTGGCCCCGTCCGCCCCGCGCCCAAGCTGGACGATGAGATCGACCGCCGAGTTGACCTGATCGCGTACCGCCTGGAACGGGATCTGGACGTCCGACATGGTCGCCAGCGTCTCCAGCCGGCTCAAGGCGTCCTCCGCGCTATTGGCGTGCACGGTCGTGAGGGATCCCTCATGCCCCGTGTTCATCGCCTGCAGCATGTCCAGCGCCTCCCCGCCGCGACACTCACCGACGACGATCCGGTCCGGGCGCATGCGCAGCGAGTTGCGCACCAGGTCGCGGATCGTCACCTGCCCTCGTCCCTCCGCGTTGGGCGGCCGGGTCTCCAGGCGCACCGTGTGCGGTTGAGCCAGGCTCAGCTCGGCGGCGTCCTCGATCGTCACGATCCGTTCGCCGGCACCGATGAAGGAGGACAGGGCGTTCAGCATCGTCGTCTTGCCCGAACCGGTGCCGCCCGAGACCACGATGTTGAATCGGGACTCCACGCAGGCGCGCAGCAGGCTTGCGAGCTGTTCGGTGATGCTGCCCCATTCGATGAGCCGCGCCAAGGAGATGTCCTGGGGGAACAGCCGGATGGTGACGCTGGGACCGTCCAGCGCGAGCGGCGGCAACACCACGTTGACGCGGGCGCCGCGCGGCATGCGCGCGTCGGCAGGGAGTCTCGCGTCCGCCATCGGGCTGGACTCGTCCACGCGCCGGTTCACCGTGGAGACGATGCGGTCGATCGTCTGCATGAGCTGCTCTTCGCTGCTGAAGGCGCCCGGCCAACGCTCCAGCACGCCGGCCCGCTCGACGTAGATCGTCTGGTGGCCGTTGATCATGATCTCGCTGACCGTGGGGTCGGCCAGGATGGGCTCCAGGACGCCGAGGCCCACCGCCTCGTCCACGACGCGCCGGATCAACTGGTTGCGCTCCGCGGTCGACAAGATGACGCCCTCGCGGGAGACCAGGTGCGCGATCACCCGCTCCAGCCGGGCACGGCGCTGGTTCGCGTCGAGCTTGCTGAGCTCATTGAGGTCGACCTCCTCCAGCAGCAGCCGACGGAAGGTCATGATCAGGCCGTCGTCCTCCGTCTGGACCTGGCTGACCCCCGGCTCGGCACCGACGAAGGACGCGTAGCTGCGGCTCGTCATGGATTTGCTGGCATGTCGACGGTCCGCCGGACCGAGCCGAAGTCGAGCATCGGCAGCACCGACGGCGTCTTGACCTCCACCGTGTAGGAATACCCGCCCGACACCTTCGACCCGGTCACCGACATCGGCTCCAGGTTTCCGGGCAACGCCTCCTTGGCCGCGGTCGTGGGGTTGCGCCCCAGCGACGCGGCGCGCGCGGCGGCCCGGGCCGCGTCGTTGGTGGACACGGTGGCCCAGCCCACGAGGCCGAACTGCAGGGCGATCATCCCGGCCAGCAAGAGGAAGGGGAACGCGCCGACGAACTCCAGGGCGGCTGTGCCACGTTCGCGCTTCGACGACGTGCTCATGACGGCTCCCTCACCACGGTGACGCTGGAACTGAGCTGCGGGATGAAGGAGGTGCCTGCGGGTAGGTCCAGCGTGACCCGTATCACCCCATCTTTGCCCGTCACGACGACGCCCTTGCCGAAGGCCTCCGGGAGAGTCGCCCGGGCGGCGGCCTGAGCCTTGGTGGCGCTCCCGGTGATGGCGAACTCCCGCGCCGCCTCGGTGGTCGCCTGGCCGAGGAATGCGGCGCCCAGCCCCACCACCGCCACGTGCCACATCAGCACGCCCAGGCCGAGTGCCAGGGGCAGGATGCCGACGTGCTCCAGCGCGGTCGCGCCCCGGTCACGGCCTCCCCGCAACCACGGCCTTCTGCGTGTCCGGCTCGCAGGCTCGGGCGTCACCGGCTCCTGCAGGGCCCGGCGAGCGGGCTGGGAACCGATCTTGCTGAGTTCTTCGCGCACAGAGGTCATGAGCTTCCACCAGTTCGTGTCGGTGACGGCTTGCGGGTCGCGTTCGTTGACGGCGGGCTCGAGCACCCGGGTGGACAACGGGACGTGGGTGGCCAGCACGGTGGCCGTCGTGAGCTTCGGGACGGCATCGGGCGGGAAGATCGAACTGCGGTCCACTTTGTTCACCAGCACACGCAGTTCCGCCTCATGACGCACCCCGAGCGCTTCCCAGGCCAGAATCCGCTTGCGCATCGCCCGCAGGGTCAAGACGTCCGGGGTGGTGACGACGACCGTCTCGTCGGCCAGTTCGATCGCCGCACCCTGCGCCGGCGACACGTAGCCACCGGCATCGAGGACGATGAGGTCGAACCCGCGCCGCAGCAGCGCGACGATCGCGCGCAACGACTCCGGGGTGACCGACTCGGACTGCCGGACGTCGACGGGGGCGAGCAGCAGGGAGATCCCGCTCTCGTGCTCGATGAGGGCATCGCTTACCGTCGTGGCCGACAAATCCTGATAGACCTTCGCCAGATCGGCCACCGAAACTGACTGACGGACATCCAACAGGGCGCTGACGTCCCCCTTCTCCACATCCAGATCGACGACGCACACCCGCTCGTCGGGTTGCCTGGTGTGGTGGTCGATCGCCAGGTGCAGCGCCATGGTGGTGGTGCCGACGCCGCCCTTGGCACCCACGAACGTGACCACCTGACCGCGGTCGCGCTGCGCGGCCTGCGCGGCCCCCTCGAGGATCCGGCGCATCTGACGCGACCAGTCGACCGCGTCCTGAATACGGGAGGAGAAGTCCTCGAAGGCGAACGGGTAGGCGACGACGCCGCGGGCCCCCGCCTCCAGGGCTCGGATCACGGTGCTGGTGGAGCGCTCAGGCGATATCTGGATGACGGCAGCTGCCGGGTGCCTGCCGGTCAGATCCCGGATCACGGCGATCGCCGGTTCGGGTCCCAGGGCGTCGTGCAGGAGCACGAGGTCCGGCTCGAAGCGTGCGACGTACTCGGCCAGCCGTGCGGTGTCGGTGGCGACCGCCTCGACCGTGAAACCGGACAACTCGTCCAGCAGCGAGCGCAGATCCGATTCGAGGTTCTCGTTCGCCATCCCGATCACGACTTTGCTCATCGGTTACCCTCCGGAATCGCCTGCCCGCCGAGTTTGCTGGCATCGAACGTGTCGGACTCGTTGGTGCGGTTCACGCCCACGTCGGAAGGGAGCGCCACCAGCCGCACCTCCTGGGCAAACGCCGACGCGTAGGTGATGGACAGCGCGGCCTCCGGTTCCACGGCCAGGGTGACCGGGATGACCTCGCTCTCACGCGTTCCGTCGGAGTTCTGCTGGGTCACCGTCTGCTGCCCGGCGATCGACACGATGCGGACGTTCCGCTGCAGGATGCGCACCTGCTTCGGTAGCCCGGGCACATCCCCGAAGACGGCGTAGACGTCCACGCGGTCACCGGGGCGGACGCGGCCCGCGACGCCGGTCACCGGATCGACGTTGATCGCCAATTCCCGTTCGGTCGACGACAGCGACGAGTTCGGAATCAGCATGTCCGAACTGATCGTGGTACCCGCATTGACCCGAAAACTGATGCGCCGTCCGGTGAGTTCACTCAGGCCGACGATGGAGGACTCTGAGACCCAGCGACGAGGGACTTCAACAGGCTCCAAAACATCGGCCGACAACGGGGTGTAGGGATCGATGGGCTGCCGGGCCTGATAAACCGTCACCCGCTGACCGACCTGGCTGTTCACATTTGCCACGAAAGTCGACACGGCCACAAACGTGCCCAGGGCAACCAGAAGGGCGACGGCCATGAACAGCAGCCCTCGACGTTGACGCGGATTCACGGCAGATCACTCCTCGGGGGCAGGACATGACAAAAGGGGCAGGAGACCTGATACAGGGGCTGGCCGCACACCCGGCACGCCACCGTGCTGGTCGCGGGCATCGGCAGCGAACGGTCATGAATGACGAATTCGCACCCCCGGGCACCATAGATCGGCTTGATCGGTGCAGGAACGGGAAGCTTCACCAATTGAAGACCAGGAAAACAGGCCATCAGCGGCTCGGGGACGTCGTCGTCGCAGGCGACGAGGAGGTCCCCGCTGGTCGGCGCCCCGGCGAGGGGCGTCCCGGCGGTGTGGATGCCGGGATCGGGACCCGCGAGCACGACGAACCGGGGGCCGCCGGGAAACAGGGACCTGACGTACTGCCCGACGCGAGGGCCCGGCCGGTCGACGGCGGTGACCGATGTCAGCCAGGCGCCGCTCCAACACGAACTCCGCAGCGCGTCGAAGAGCGCGATCTTGGCGGTCGGCTCGGCGTCGACACCGGCCAGGAGCACCCCATGGGCGAGAGACGCGACGGCGTTGGCTTCGGTGGTGCGTGTGGCGACCAGCACGTCACGTCGGGCTCCGGTGACGACGTTGGCGACATACCCCAGCGCCCGCCGATGAGCCGGACGAGCGACGAGTAGCAGTGATCGGACACGGGCCCGCAGCATCCAGCGCACGAGCTCTGGCCCCGCCTGTGCCCCCACGACAAGGGTCGCCGCGGCCGCGGTGTCCGACGGCCACGGCGTCACCGCATCAGGGTCGAGAGCGGGATCCACCCAGGCGACAGCCAATTTCACGGGCGAGCTCCTGTCATGGGGTGAGCGAGGGTGCAGGTCACGTTACCGCCGGACGGCGAGGGAACGGGATGTCCCCCTCCCCGTCCAGTTGTTTCGCGCGGGCAAAATCGGAGCCTGGCGCCCGTGTCTACAGCACGCATGCCGCGTGAGAACATGGTGCCCGTGCGCCCGCGAAAATCCCCCAAGCGACGACCGCGTCGTGACCACCGCGCCGTTCGCCGTGCACAGAATACTGCGTCGACTATCTTGGCGGTAAGCGGTGTCACGCTGGTGACCATCGGAACCATCGCATGGGCAACACCGCGGCAATCACCGGAGTTGTTACAGCGCGCGGTGACGCATTCTCTCCAAGCGACACCATGGTTCGATCCGGGCGCGACCATCTTCACCACTCCCCTGCCCGACGGGAGCATTCCCGCCCCCGAAAGGCTGGATTGCGTTGTCCG
>NZ_DAIOIA010000046.1:0-20933 GCF_036744435.1 Propioniciclava sp.
GACCGTCCCGCCCTTCTCCATGCAGTAGGCGCGGGCGGCGGACAGGAACCCCGCCTGGCTCGGTTCGGTGGTGGCATTGCCTCCCGTCGCGGTGCACCCGGTGGCGGCCAGGAGGGCGACGGTGGCGGCGGCGCAGCACAGGCGTGTGGTCCAAGGCGTCATTCACCATGCTTAGCATCTCCGATGACGCGGCCCCCACGGCGCGCCAGGCGGAGGCGGCGCTCGGTCCGGTCGTGTCGGGCCCGGCAGACCCACCTGACCGCCCCTGGTGCGCGTTGCGTCCCTGGTCGAAGTGCCCCGCCGCACGTACGACCAGCCGGTACACCGACGAGCCCGGTGAGCGGGTATCCGAGGTTGCTCGCGTGCGGAGGCTATCGCTAGACGTTAAACCTGAACTCCACCACGTCGCCGTCGGCCATCACGTAGTCCTTGCCTTCCAGGCGCATCTTGCCTGCGGCCTTCACGGCGGCTTCGGAGCCGTGCTCGACGAGATCGTCGAAGGAGACGATCTGGGCTTTGATGAAGCCCTTCTGGAAGTCGGTGTGGATCACTCCGGCGGCCTCGGGGGCGGTGGCGCCTTGGGGGATCGTCCAGGCGCGGGCCTCCTTGGGGCCGCCGGTGAGGTAGCTCTGCAGGCCGAGGGTGTCGTACCCGGCGCGGGCGAGCTTGTCGAGGCCGGGTTCGGTGACGCCCATCTCGGCGAGGAACTCGCGGGCTTCGTCTTCCTCCATCTCCACCAGTTCGGATTCGAACTTGGCGTCGAGGAACACGGCGTCCGCGGGCGCCACGAGGGCGCTCATCCGCTCCTGCAGGGCCGTGTTGGCGAGTTCGTCCTGGTCGCAGTTGAACACGTAGATGAACGGCTTGGCGGTCAGGAGGAACAGGTCGCGCAACTCGGTGATGTCCATGCCGGACGCGAAGATGGTGGTGCCCGCGTTGAGCACCTCCTGGGCGGCCTGCATGGCCTCCAGCTTCGGGCGTGTCTCCTTCTTGATCCGCGCTTCCTTCTCCACCCGGGGCAGCGCCTTCTCCAGGGTCTGGAGGTCGGCGAGGATCAGCTCGGTGGTGACGGTCTCGATGTCGTTGCCGGGGTTCACCGACCCGTCGACGTGGGTGACGTCGGCGTCCTCGAACACGCGGGTGACCTGGCAGATCGCGTCGGCCTCACGGATGTTGGCCAGGAACGCGTTGCCCATCCCCTCGCCTTGGGAGGCGCCCTTCACGATGCCCGCGATGTCGACGAAGCTGACCGTGGCCGGAATGATCTTCTCCGAGCCGTACACCTCGGCGAGCTTGTTCAGCCGCGGGTCCGGCACCCCCACCACCCCGACGTTCGGCTCGATCGTCGCGAACGGGTAGTTCGCCGCGAGCACGTTGTTGCGCGTCAGCGCATTGAACAGGGTGGACTTGCCCGCATTGGGGAGCCCGACGATTCCGATGGTGAGTGCCACGATCCACCATCCTATGGGAACCACGAGGCCCGACGCCGGACGCGTGGCCTGCCTTGACCGGGCCGGTCGCGCTCCGCAGACTCGGGGCATGAGCGAGCACGAGTACCGGGTCGACCTCACCTGGACGGGTAACCGCGGCACCGGCACCAGCGGCTACCGCGACTACGACCGGGCCGTGACCCTGAGCGGCACAGCCAAACCCGACCTGCTCGCCTCCGCCGACCCGCACTTTCGCGGCGACGGCACCCGCTGGAACCCCGAAGAGCTCCTCCTCGCGGCGCTCGCCGAGTGCCACCTGCTCAGCTACCTGCACGCCGCGGTGAGTACGGGTGTCATCGTCGTGGACTACAGCGACGAAGCCTCCGCCGCCATGACGACCCAGGGCAACAGCGGACGCATCACCTCGGCGACGCTGCGGCCGCGCGTCACCGTCGCCGACCCCGCCATGGTGGACGCCGCCCGCGCCGCCCACGCGCTCGCCCACCAGTGGTGCTTCATCGCCAACTCGGTCGCCTTCGAGGTCCACCTCGAACCGGAGACGCTCGTCGCGCGCCCAACGCTCTAGTCGGCGTACTCCACACGGGAGCGCGAGCACGACGAGACGCTGGGATTAGCTCCCCGACTGGCACCGCGACAGCGAATCTCCCGAACGAGGAGACATGCCCCGATCAGCGCTCGCGGGCAGAGACGCCAGGCTCGGGACTCAGGCTCCCGCGTAGTACGCGCTCAGCGCCGCAGCCAACCACCCCGGATCCTGGACGCCCGCCAGTTCGCGGGTCGAGTGCATGCTGAGCAGCGGGATGCCCACATCGCACATCACCAGGCCCAGCCGCTCGGCGGTCATGGGGCCGATGGTCGAGCCGCACGGGACGGCATTGTTGCTGACGAAGTCCTGCACCGGCACGTCGGCGACCGCGCACGCGCGGCGCCACAGGGCGTTGCCCGCCGCGTCGGTGGTGTAGCGGAGGTTCGCGTTGTGCTTCAGCAGCGGCCCCGCGTTCAGCAGCGGTCGGTGCTCCGGGTCGTGCAACTGCGGATAGTTCGGGTGAACGGCGTGGCCCGCGTCGGCGGAGATGCACGAACTGCGTGCCAACAGGCGATGCCAGGCGTCCCCCTCGACGCCGAGCGCCCCAGCGATCCGGCGCAGCGCCTGCTCCAGCAGCGGCCCGGCCGCGCCCGAGCGTGATCCCGAGCCGACCTCCTCGTGGTCGAAGGCGGCCAGAACGGTGATGTCGTCGCCTTCGTCTGCGGCCAGCAGCGCGGCCAGACCAGCGTGCACCGAGGAGAGGTTGTCCAGGCGGGAGGACGCGAAGAAGTCCCCCGTCGGACCGAACACGGCCGGCGCCTCGGTGACGTGGCAGTACAGGTCGTGGGCGACCACGTCGGCCGGATCCAGGCCCGCCTGGTCGGCGATCAGCTCCAGCAGATCCAACTCCGGACGACCCACCGAGAACACCGGCTTGAGGTGTTGTTGCCGATCCAGGTGCAGTGACTCGTTGACCGAACGGTCCAGGTGCGGCGCGACCTGCGGCACCCGCAACCACGCGGGAGTGGAGACGAGCACCTGGCGCCCCTCGCGCGTGACGACGCGCCCGGCGACCCCCAGTTCGCGATCCAGCCACTGGTTGAGCAGCGGCCCGCCGTAGATCTCGACGGCCGCCTGCTGCCACCCCGATCCGGACGCGGTGGGCTGCGGCTTGAGCTTCAGCGCGGGCGAGTCGGTGTGGGCGCCGACGATCCGGAACCCGGCACGGGCAGGATCCAGCGTCGCGGGGAGATGCCAGGCGACGATCGCGCCGTCGCGAATCAGGTAGCCGCCGCGTGGCTCGTCCACGAAGGCGTCCCCCTCACGCTGCTCGGTGAAACCCGCCTCCGCGAGGCGGCGGCCCACCTCCGCGGCGGCGTGGAAGGAACTGGGCGAGGCGGTGATGAAGGCTGCCAGGTCGTCGATGTGTGCGCGAGCGTCCATGGCCACCATCCTGCCGCACCCCACCGACGTTTCCGGCGCGGATGCGCAACCCGCGGCCCCGCGGCGAGCGTCACCGGAACTGTCACAGCCGGCTGACACGATCATGCGTATGGACAACGTCGGCTTCCTCCTCCTCGCCCTCCTGATCGGTGTCGTGCTCGGCGCATCCGGGGCGTGGTTGGCGCTGCGCCGCACCCCCGGCTCCGACACGCAGGCAGCCACCGAGAGGCTGCGGGCGGCCGAGCAGTCGGCCCGGGCCGACGCCGAGCGCGCCCGCGCCGACATCGCCTCCTCCGAGGTGCGGGTGGGCCAGGCCCAGGCCCGGATGCAGGAGGCCCGCGCCCAGGCCGAGGGCGCCCACCGGGCCGTCGCCGAGGCACGCGCAGAAGCGTCTGCCGCGCACGCCGAGGCCGCCGAGCACCAGGCCAAGGCCGCCGGCTGGGAGGCCAAGGTGATCGCCGCGCAGGCGGCGCGCGATGTCGCGGTGGCCCGGGCCGCGGAGATCGCCGCCGATCGCGACGCGCTCGTGAAGGAGTTCAAGCTGTTGTCCGGGCAGGCCCTCGACGACCAGGGCCGCAAGGCCGACGCGAACGCCGAGCAGCGGCTCAAGGCCACCGAGCAGCTCATGGCCCCCATCAAGGAGAGCCTGGCGGCGTTCAACACGCGACTGGGTGAGGTCGAGAAGGCCCGCGTACAGATGTCCACGGAGCTGGCCGGGCAGGTCCGCGCCGTCCAGTTCACCGGCGAGCAGCTCCGCCGGGAGACCAACGCGCTCGCGACCGCACTGCGCAAGCCTCACGTGCGCGGCGCCTGGGGTGAACTCCAGCTCAAGCGGGTCGCCGAACTGGCGGGCATGCTCGAATACTGCGACTTCGTCCAGCAGGAGACCTCGGCCACCAGTGAGGACCGGGTGATCCGTCCCGATCTCAAGGTGACCCTCAGCGAGGGCAAGTTCATCTACGTCGACTCCAAGGTGCCACTGTCGGCGTTCCTGGACGCTCAAGAGACCGACGACGAGCGCGACAAGGAGCGGCTGCTGGGCCTGTTCGCCAAGAACGTGAAGACCCACGTCGATCAGTTGTCGGCCAAGAACTACTGGAAGGCCGACCCGGGCACGCCCGAGTTCGTCGTGCTGTTCGTGCCGAACGAGGCCCTCGGCTTCGAGGCGTTGCGCCTGATCCCCGACCTGCATGAGTACGCGAATGCGCGCGACATCATCGTCGCCACCCCCACGACCCTCATCGCCTTGCTGCGCGCCGTGGCGTACGGCTGGAAGCAGGCCAAGCTCGCAGCCTCGGCGGCCGAGGTGTCCCAGCTGGGGCGCGAACTGTACGACCGGCTGGGCCGCCTGGGGCACAACGTGGACAGGCTCGGCCGGGCGCTCGGCAGCGCGGTGAAGGCCTACAACGCCTCGGTGGGCTCCCTGGAGAACCGGGTCATGGTGACGGCGCGCCGCTTCCG
Source organism: Propioniciclava sp. (assembly GCF_036744435.1). Classification (NCBI taxonomy): domain Bacteria; kingdom Bacillati; phylum Actinomycetota; class Actinomycetes; order Propionibacteriales; family Propionibacteriaceae; genus Propioniciclava; species Propioniciclava sp. Next base: position 4,882 of record NZ_DAIOIA010000046.1, read on the forward strand.
GGATCTCGACGTCACCTCGGCGGAACTGGCGCCGCTGACCGCCGTCGAAGAGCCGCTGCGCCAGATCGCCGCCCCCGAACTGGTCGAGGACGCCACCGCGGTACCGTCGGCTCTGGGGCGTCCCCGTAGGGGCGAACTGGACGCGTCCGACGCCCCCGTCTCCCACGTCTGGGAGAACCCAGCGCCGACGTCGCGGCCCGACAAGCTCGGTACCACGGCCGACCATCCCGGGCGGCCAGAGGCGGGGAGCGACCTCCCAGAAGCCGACGCCCTCCGCCGGGGAGCGCCCGCCCTCCACGATCTCATCGACGACACAGGTGAGTCCCCCGAGCGCGGGCGCGGCACAATGGCCGGGTGAGTCACCTTCCGACTGGGAGCCGCCGCGAGCCGCTGCCCGTCACCGTTGCCGACGTTGACGCCGCGAGCCGCCGCCTGGCCGGGGTCATTTCCGAGTCCCCGCTGCAGTACAACGAGCGCCTCTCCGACGCCACCGGGGCGCAGGTCTGGCTCAAGCGCGAAGACCTGCAGCCCGTGCGGTCCTACAAGATCCGCGGCGCCTACAACCTCATCGCCCAGCTCTCCGATGCGGAGCGGGCCGCCGGCGTCATCGCCGCCTCCGCCGGCAACCACGGCCAGGGTGTCGCCATGGCATGCGCGGCCCTCGGGATCAAGGGGCGGATCTTCGTCCCCTCCACCACCCCTCGCCAGAAACGCGACCGCATGCGCCACTTCGGCAAGGAGTTCATCGAACTGGTCGTCGTCGGGGACGCCTACGACGAGGCCTCCGCGGCCGCCCAGCAAGCTGCCACCGCGTCCGGTGCGGTCATCGTCCCCGCCTTCGACGACGCCCGCACCATCGCCGGGCAGGGCACCGTCGCCAAGGAGACCGTCGAGCAACTGGGCCGCGAACCCGACCGGATCATCCTTCCGGTCGGCGGGGGCGGCCTGCTCGCCGGAAGCTTGGTCTGGTTGGCCGAACGATCGCCCAAGACATCGGTGACGGCGGCCGAACCGACCGGCGCAGCCTGCCTGGCTGCGGCGCTGGACGCCGGGCACCCCACCACCCTCGGCATGATCGACACGTTCGTGGATGGCGCCGCCGTCCGCCGGGCCGGGGACTTGACGTTTGCGGTCGCCGCCCAGCATTCCCCCCGCCTGCTGTCGGTCCCCGAGGGCGCGATCTGCACCGAGATGCTCGCGCTGTACCAGTCCGACGGGATCATCGCCGAGCCCGCCGGGGCGCTCGCGACCGCCTCGCTGCGACTCGACCCGCCGCGCCCCGGCGAGGTCGTCGTGGCCGTGATCTCCGGCGGCAACAACGACGTCTCCCGGTACGCGGAGATCGTGGAGCGATCGCTGGTCTACGAAGGCCACAAGCACTACTTCCTGGTGAGCTTCCCCCAAGAGCCGGGCGCCCTGCGCCGGTTCCTGGACGAGGTGCTCGGCCCCGACGACGACATCACCCACTTCGAGTACGTCAAGCGCAGCAACCGCGAGATCGGCCCAGCGCTGGTGGGCATCGAACTGGGCGACCCCAGCACCCTTCCCGGGCTGCTCGAGCGCATCGACCACAGCCCTATCAAGGCCGAGCGGGTGGACCCGTCCAGCCCGTTCTACCGGTTCATGCTCTGATGCAGTTCTACGCCCGGCCGTCGTGGCGGCTCACCCGCCAAGTGATCGCCGACGTCTTCGTCCTGGCGTGGGGCATCGGCTGGTGGTTCGTCGGGCGGTTCACCGACGGGGTGATCCGGGCCGTCGCCGAGCCGTCGCGGCAGGCGGGACGCCTCGCGGAGGACCTACGCGCGCAGACCGCGGACGTCGCCAACCAGGCCGCAGGCATCCCGCTCGTGGGCGACGACCTCCGGCAGCCGTTCGACGGCATGGCCGCGACCCTGAACGATCTCGCAGGCTCGGCCTCCGCTCAGGTGGCGGCCATCGAGCAGACGGCCACCGTGGCGGGTGTTCTGGCCTTCGCGATCCCCGTGGCGCTCATGATCGTGATCTGGCTCCCGCGACGACTCGCGTTCGCGCGGCGGATCGCCGAGGTGAGCGCGCTGGCCGACACGGTCGACGGCACCGACCTGCTCGCCCTGCGGGCCCTCACCAGTCAGCCTTTGGACGCCTTGCACAGCGTCGCTCTCGACCCGGTCGCCGCCTGGCGGACGGGCGACCCGGACGCCCTGACGGCCCTCGCCGAACTGGAGCTGGCCCGCGCCGGCGTGCGGCGCCGTCCTCTCCCACCGAACTGACCGGCCCGGCGGGCCGCCCTCGGTGGCGCGCCGATTCAGGCCAGGGCGGGCCGCCCACCGTGGTACGCCGGTTCAGGCCTGGGCCAGCGCCTCGCGGATCGCGATGTCGCCGGTGTTGAACGCGATGGTCTTGCCGATCGTGCTGGGGTCGGCGAGGACACCGGCCACCACAGCAGCCACGTCGGCGCGGCTGACCGACCCTGCCGCGGGAGCGTCGGCGTCGATGTGGCCCGTCGCCGGTTCCAGCGTCAGCGCGCTGGGGGCGACGATGGTCCACGCCAGGTCACTGGCGCGCAGGTAGGCGTCCGCGGCGGCCTTCGCCTCCGCGTAGGGGAAGAACGGGCTGCCTGCAGGCACCTCATGGTCAAGACTCGAACCGAAGTAGGAGACCATGACATACCGGTGCACCCCCGCCGCACGGGCCGCGTCGATGGATCGGATCGCGGCATCCTTGTCGACCGCGTAGGTCCGCATCGGATCGCCGCCGCCGGCCCCGGCAGACCACACCAGGGCGTCGTGGCCCGCCGCCAGTGAGGCAAGGTCCTCGGTGCTGGCCTGCTCGACGTCACCGACCACCGGGAAGGCCCCGGCGGCGCGGACGGCGTCGGCCTGGTCGGAGAACCGGATGACGGAATCCACATGATCGCCACGCTCAGCCAGCAGCGGAGCCAACAACAACGCCACCTTGCCGTGGCCACCGATGAGAAGGATGTCCATCCCCCGAATGTAGCGCCGCCGAGGCGCGCCCACCGGGGCTGTCCGCATTCACCCGTGCGCGGACTTGCCACAGTCCCGATGAGTGCGGGGGCGTCACCGTCTGGGCGCGCTCACGTCACCTTCTCGCCGCCCAGCACGCGACGGGCGACGTCGGATTGAGTCGCGCTGCACGTCCCGCCGTACCCGGAGATCCAGCCGCCCGCGGTGTTCCAGGACTCGCCGTGGCGCAGCACGCCCATCTGGTCGGCGATGCAGTCGGTGAAGTGCTCCCCCGGCTTGTCGACGCCGCCCCAGTACTTCTCGGTGGTGGCGGCCAAGCCTCCGCTGAGTTCGCCCGTCTCGGGATCGGGAGGATAGACCCGGTACTGGACGACGTGCGCGCATTCGTGGGAGTTGATGGACCGCACCAGGGCGAACTCGGGATCGGGAAGGTCCCGGCGTCCGAAGTTGATGACGATGTCGGAGGTTGCGGTCTTGACCCCGTTCGCGGTGGTGAACACGGCACTGTGGGCGGCGTTGTACTGCCCGGCCCGCTCACTCGACGCGCTCACGTCGTAGCGCACGTCGGGGCAGAAGGCCGCCACCTGGCTCTGCAGCACCTCGGCGTATTCCTGATCGGTGTAGGAGTCCAGGGTTGCCCCGATCGTGGTCTGATCGACCTGGGCGACATCGCTGAGGTCGACCCAGCCGCTGACGCCGCGGTAGTCGACGCGGACGCGTGACCCTTCCACGACCGCGTCTCGGGCGCCCAGCACGTACTGGCGGGGGATCACGACCTCCTGAGGACCCGAATCGGAGTCGGCGTAGAAGCGCGTGGGTCCCGACGTCTTGTACCAGGCGGCGGCCTCACGGGTGACGTTCGCGATCTCGTCGTCGCCGACCACCGTCAAGGCTGCACGAGTCGGGACGAGCGCCGCGGCGGGGGTGGTCGGGGTCGACGTCGCGGTGGGTGTGGGCGGGGTCGACGCAGTGGGGCCGGAGGACGTGGGGGCGGCAGGAGCGCTAGGACGCGGCGCGGAGCGCTGGAGCGGGACCGACTGCGTCGGCTGGGTCGGACCGGTGGGGGCGACCGGAGCCGACGTGGCAGGGCCGGGATTCTCGGCGGTGGCCCGCGGCTGCGTGGTGGGCGCCGAGGTGGTGCCGACTGGCTCGTCGGCCTCCTCAGCGGTGACGGAGGGCGGGCGGGCGGCAGGCGATCCGGCCGACCCGGTGGCCGGAGACGAGGGCGCACCCGCGTCCGGGGTGGGCGTGTCCGCGCTCTCCGCCGCGGGATCAGGGCTCGACTCGACGACCGGCGAGACCGTGGGCGTCGGCTGGGTCAGCGTGGGGACGGGGGCCGGGGTGGCCCGATCGATGACCGCGGTCCGGGGTGTTCCCGGGGTGCAACCGGTCAGGGCGAGCGCCGCGCACGCGAGGAGGGCGGCGGTGAGGGTGCGTCCACGCATGCGCGAGGAACCGGGCACAAGGGGGTGGCTGTGCATTGGTCGAGGCTAACACGCCGCGCTCGCGCGGGTCGGACGCGCCGCTCGCTCGCCCCGGCTGTGTCTAGCCGGCCAGGGAGTAGCGCCAGGCGTGGGTGACGTACCGCTCGGTGAGCGGCGCATCACCGTGCTCGACGAGCAGCGCCCGCCAGCGCCGCAGCCGCTCGGCGCGCACGTCGGGGGTGGCGATCAGGAAGGGCGAATGGGTGGTGTAGAGGGCGAGGAAGTCCTCAGCGGGCACGACACGGCTCCAGGTGACGGTGCGCTCCTGCCGGGCGCCGAACGGCGGATGCGGCACCTCGTCGGCGGTATCGGCCAACTCGATCCCTCGCGCGCCCGGTTGCACCCGGTCGAACTCCTCCTGCCAGGCGTCGGCGGAGACGCGTTGATTCCACACCATCGCCAGCCGACCTCCCGGGCGCAGCACCCGGGCCGCCTCGTGGGAGGCGGCGAGCGGGTCGAGCCAGTGCCACGCCTGCGCGACGACCACGGCGTCCGCGGACGCGGCGGCCAGCCCAGAACGCTCCGCGGGGGCGACGACGCAGGCGACGTCGGGGTGGCGGCCCGCCAACTCGGCCAGCATGCTGGCGGATGGATCGATCGCCGTCACGCGCACCCCGCGCGCCACCAAGGAGTCGGTGAGGCGGCCGGTGCCCGCACCCCATTCGTGGACGTCGTGTGCCCCAGCCGGCAGCATCCAGTCGATGATCTCGTCCGGGTAAGGGGGCCGCAGCCGGTGGTAGTCGGCACCGGTGCGCAGGAACGCGTCCGCCCGCCGACCCTGCTCGTCGCTCCCCATGGCCCCAGGCTAGCCCGGGTCCCGGGCCGCGAGCCGCTCCGGCGTCGTCCACCGGTTCCGCACCGGCGCACGCCCGGCCACGCTCAGGGAAGGAAGCCGAGCGCCGCCACCGCGTCGGCCTCGCGCCGCAACTCTTCGAGTGACACATCCAGTTTGGCGCGCGAGAACGCGTTGAGCGTCAGCCCCGGCACGATCGCCCAGTCGCCGTCGGCGCACGTGACCGGGAACGACGACACCAGCCCGGCCGGCACCCCGTAGGAGCCGTCGCTGACCACGGCCATCGATGTCCACTCCCCCGCCGGGGTGCCATAGAGCCAGTCGCGGGCGTGTTCCAGGGTGGCGTTCGCGGCGGACGCGGCGCTGGAGGAGCCCCGGGCCGCGATGATGGCTGCTCCCCGCTCGGCGACGTCCGGGATGAAGGTGAAGTTCAGCCAGGCGTCGTCTCCGAGCCAGGACGCCGCGGGCGCCCCGTTGATGGTGGCGTGGAACAGGTCCGGGTACTGGGTGGCCGAGTGATTGCCCCAGATCGTGACGTTGCGGACGCGGTCCACGCCCAGGCGGGAGCGGCGGGCGACCATCGCGGTGGCCCGGTTGTGGTCCAGCCGGGTCAGCGCGGAGAACCGTTGCGGCGGGATGCCGGGCGCGTTGCGGTAGGCGATCAGCGCGTTCGTGTTGGCGGGGTTCCCCGTCACCAGCACGCGCACGTCGTCGGCTGCCACCTCACTGAGCGCACGGCCTTGGCTGGCGAAGATCGCGCCGTTGGCCGCCAGCAGGTCGGAGCGTTGCATGCCCGCCTTGCGCGGCATCGCCCCCACCAGCAGAGCCAGGTTGGCACGCTCAAAGACGGCGTGCGGATCGGACCCGATCTCGACTCCGGCCAGCCGCGGGAAGGCGCAGTCGTCGAGTTCCATCACGACGCCCTCCAGCGCCTGCAGCGCGCCGGGCACCTCCAGCAGCCGCAGTTCGACGGGGCGATCCCCGGCGAGGCCGCCTGCGGCGATCCGGAACAGCAGCGAGTAGCCGATCTGCCCGGCCGCCCCCGTGACGGCGATGCGCAGCGGACGCATGGTCAGCGGACGTTCAGGTCGTCGACCATGACGCAACGGCGAGTCCGGGCGAAGTTGCGGGTCCGGGTGAGCCCCTCCCCCGTCGGTCCCGCGATGGTGAAGGTGGCATACCCCTCGCCGCCGATGCCGATACCGTTGAACGACGGCCCGTTCTTCACGAAGATCGTGGTCTGGATCTCGCGTCCCATCTTGGTGAGCATCTTCACGTCGCGGGAATGCATGATCGCGGTGTGCCGGTTGCCGTGCTCCAGCTCGACGGCCAGGTCGATCGCCGTGTCCACGTCGGCGACACGGACCACGCCCAGGATCGGCATCATCAGCTCGTGCACCACGAACGGGTGGTCGGCGGGCAGTTCGGCGATGATGAGGCGAACCCCGACCGGAGCCTCGACACCGATCTCCTTCAAGAAGGTGGCGGCGGGCTTGCCGACCCAGGAGGTCCGCGGGCCGGTCCCCTTGTCGTTGAGGACGAACTGTTCCAGCTTGCGCACCTCCTCGGGGCTCGCCTCGTAGGCACCCGCCTTGATCATGTTGAACTTGAGCAGGTCGACGATCGAGTCGACGGCCAGGCACTCCTTCTCGGCGGTGCACGGCAGGTTGTTGTCGAAGCTCGCCCCGTCGACGATGCACTTGGCGGCGTGCTCGATGTCGGCTGTGGCGTCCACCACGACGGGCGGGTTGCCCGCGCCCGCGCCGATGGCCTTCTTCCCCGAGCTCAGCACCGTCTTGACGATGCCGGGGCCGCCGGTGGCGACCAGCATCCGCACCGCCGGGTGCGAGATCATCGCGTTGGTGGCCTCGATGGAGGGTTCGGACACCGTCACGACCAGGTTCTCGGGCGCCCCCGCCTCGCGGAGGGCCCGGTTGATCTGGCGCACCTGCCACAGCGACAGGTTCTTGGCGCGCGGGTGGGGGCTGAACACGACCGCGTTACCGGCGGCGAGCATCCCGATCGTGTTGCAGATGATGGTCTCGGTCGGGTTGGTGGTGGGGGTGATGGCGCCGATGACGCCGTATGCCGAGTACTCGACGGTCGTGAGCCCGCCGTCCCCCGACCAGGCGGTGGTCTCCAGGTCCTCGACGCCGGGCGTGCTCTGGGCGGCGATCTTGTTCTTGAGGTACTTGTGGGCGACGTCACCCATGCCGGTCTCGATGACGGCCTGGGCGGCCATGTAGTCCAGGTTCTCCGGCGCCGACATGACCTCGCGGACAGCCGCGATGAAGCGGCGCCGTTCGGCCAACGAGCAACGGCGGTACGCCTTCGCGGCGGCGTCTGCGGCGGCGATGGCCGCCTCCATGTCGTCGAACACGCCGTCCCCGCCGGACGCCTCGGGGGCGTCCTCGGCCGGGATCTGGGCCAGCACCTTCCGGATCACCGCTTCGATCTGAGCAGCATCGATCGTCATCAGAGTTCTCCCATCACGGTTGTCATCGCATAGTGCAAGATGTCGCAGTCTTCGTCGACGGTGCCGCCGGAGACCCCCAGGCCGCCGAGCAGGGTGCCGCGGGCGAAGACCGGTTCGCCCCCGCCGAACAGCACCACCCGGCCCTGGTTGCCGTCGGCCAGCCCCGGCAAGGTGTCGGCGGCCGCCCGGCCGAGCGCGGCCGTCGACTGCCGGAAGGCGTTCGCGCTCCACGCCTTGTTCATGGCGATGTCGATGCTTGCCAGCAACGAGTCGGCCATGCGGTGGAGCAGGATCGGGTTGCCTGCCGGGTCGACGGCGGCGAACACGATGGGCACGCGCAGTTCGGACGCCTTCGCCTCGGCGGCCTCGGCCAGGCGCTTGCACAGCTCCAGGCTGAGCGTCTCCGGCGCCGGCCGCATCGCAGCCCACCGGCCCGGCGTGGTCTGGGTGGGAGCGGGTGCGCTCGCCGTGGTCGAGGCGCCGGGGCTCCCGGTGACCTTCGCGACGGCGGCGCGCACGACCTCCTCGATCCTGGCGGCCTCGAACCAGGTTTCCGTCAGCCGGGCCAGCGCGTACACGGCGTCGGAGAGCCGATTCAGGTAGGTGATGAGCTCGGGGCGTACCGCCTCGGTCTCGGCCAGTGTCAGGACGCGCCGCTCGGCGCGGCGCACCACGGTACGGGCCAGGTGGAAGGGAGCGGACACGGCGTCGCGTCCGGGCACGACGAACGCGCGTTGCGGGCCGGTGACGGCCAGGCAGTCGTCGATGAGGTGTTCGAGGACGTCGATGTCGGCCGACGAGATCGTGCCGTCGAGGATCTGCGCGCCTGCCGTGTCGGAGGCAAGCTCGGCGCCCAGGACGAACAGTCGTTGCTGAACGCCGTGGATCCGGTCGCGCCAGGGGCCCGGTTCGAGCCCCGCCTTGGCCTGCCCCAGTGCGGCGTTGGCCTCGTCCACCGTGCCATAGGCCTCGACGCGCAGGCTCTGCTTGGCGACACGGGAGCCACCGAAGAGGCCGGTGGATCCCGTGTCGCCGGTGCGGGTGTAGACGGCGGGCATGTGCTTAGCCGATCTCCACGGTGTCGACGATGCCGACGATCGTGGAGTCGATGGGGGCGTCGCTGCGATCCGCCGCGAACCGGGCGGAGGATCCCTTGGTCACGATGACGGTCTCACCGCTCCCCGCGCCCACGGTGTCGACGCACACCTCGGGAAGTCCCTCTTCGACGGCGTCCACGGACAGCCGGCGGGTCAGCAGCAACTTGAAGCCGACGAGGCGGGCGTCCTTACTGGTCGACACCACCGTGCCGATCACCTTGGCCAGATACATGCGTCACACCCTCTCTAGCGTGATTCCGGAGGCGGCGGCCGCCTCCTGGGCAAGGTCGGTGACGAGCGCGTCGTGCCGGATGCGCAGCCGTGCGCCCGGCTCAACGGTCTCGACGACCGACGCGGAGATGACTTTCAGGTCGCAGTCCGGCCCGCCCTCGGTGGCACCGTCCCCGAGCACGCGGCGCACCGCGGAGTCGAGGGTGGCGGCGCTGGTGAGCGTCACCCCGAACGAGGCGAAACGGCTCAGGTTCTCGCGCAGCAGAGCGGCGTAGCCGTCCGGCATGGCGGGGAACCAGCCCCGCTTGTCGGCCGAGTCGGGGCAGGCGGCGTTGGTCACCGCGACGACCGGCTTGCCCGCCATGACGAACTCGGCGATCACGTTGGACGCCAGGCAGTCGCCGATGCCGTGTGCCACCTTCGCGACCATGTTGACCGTGAGTGTCGGCAGGATCAGCAGGTCGTGCGAGGTGACCAGCGACTCGGTCACCGGCGTCATCCCGACCGCGCCGATGGCCTGCTGATCCAGGATTCGCGTCGCGCTGGGGGTCTGCGTCCAGTCGAGGTGAAGGTCGTCACCGATGCGCGCGAGGGACGCCAGCGCCTCGTCGAAACCCAGCAGGGCACCGGTGAACAGCACCAACGCGTTGCGGGGCGTCGGCGTGGACCCGATGAGCTCAGCGACGAGGCGGGTGATGAGGTCGCGCAGGTGGGTTTCGTTCATGACGTCCTCCGCATGGCGGTCCCGAGCGGAGTCGGGAACAGCGGGTCGGGTGAGGCGGTGACCGGGGCTCCGATCACCGCGCTGAAGACCTGGGCGGTGCCGGGGAGGGAACTCGCGCCTCCCACCAGGTGGATGGGCAGGTCAGCCTGGCCTTCCAGCGCCCGGGCGGCGATCGTCGCCATCTTCTCGAGGGTGGGCCGGACCACCCCGAAGACCAGGTCGGCGTTCGCGGGGTCGCGCTTGAACAGTTCAGCATCCTCGTACCCCATCCCGAGGGCTCCGGCGATCACCAAGGTCATGTGGTGTCCCCCGGTGGCTTCGTCGATCGAGGCCTGCACCACGCCGTCGCGCAGGATCGACACGCCCGTGGTGCCGTGTCCGACATCGATGACGGCACCGGTCTGCACGCCGAGCGCCGTGGCCGCGGCGACGGGCTCGTCGACGACTTCGAGAACCTCCAGCCCGGACGCCTCCACGACGTTGTTGAAGACCTTCGACGTGCCCGCGTCGATGCCGGGCGGCACGGCGACGGCGGCCGAGTCGAAGCGGACGCCGAGCCGGGCCTCGACGACCTCCTTCAGTCCTCGGACCGCCTTCACCGCGCCCAGCCAGTCCACGACGACACCGTCACGCACCACCGTCGAGTGCACGCTGGCACCCGCGATGGGCGCGTCGGTTCCGTCCACCGCCGCGAGCACGATGTTGCCCGTGCCCAGGTCGACACCGAGGCGCACGGGGCCCTGCGGCGCGACCGAGTCGCCGGTCGACACAAGCTGTGCGAACCGGTGCAGCGGTGTGGTGTGGGACATGTCGGCTCAGTTCTCGCAGATCGTGACGTAGTCGCCGGTCGCGGCGCCGATGGCGTTTCCTTCGTCGGTGTCGAGGTGCAACTCCAACAGGTAGGACTCCTTGACGCGGACCAGGAAGTTGTCCAGCCGACCCCCGCGCTCGCCCCCGAACAGGACACTGACGCGGTCCTGGTCGTGGACCCCGAGTGCCGCAGCATCGCTGGGGCCCATGTGGATGTGGCGTCCCGCGACGATCACCGCATGGTCGAGCGAGACGCGGCCGGCCGGCCCCTCGATCTCGATGGGGGCGGCCGTCTCCAGGTGCCCAGACTGCGCCATGGGGGCTTTGATGCCCAACGCGAAGCAGTCCGTGCGGCTGAGCTCGACCTGCGAGGCAGAGCGGTTGGGTCCCATGACCCGCACGCGGGCCATGGTTCCCTTCGGTCCGTGCAGCGTCACGCTTTCCTCGGCCGCGAACTCCCCGTGCTGGCGGACGTACTTCTTGACCTGGGGGGCGGGGTAGCCGAACAGGGTCAGGAAGTCGGCGTCGCACAGGTGCACGTGCCGGTTCGAGATGCCGACGACGACCTGCCGCGGATCGGCCTCGGCGATCCTCTCCAGAACCTTGTCGACGATGGAGGCAATCAACTGCGAATCGGACATGCTCAGGCCTTGGGCAGAATCTTCTCGACGTCGCCGTGGGGACGCGGGATGACGTGCTGGGAGACGAGCTCGCCCACCCGGGACGCGGCCGCGGCCCCGGCGTCGACGGCGGCCTTCACGGCCCCGACGTCGCCGCGCACCAGCACGGTGACGAAGCCGGCGCCGATCTTCTCGGTGCCGACCAGCGAGACGTTGGCGGACTTGGTCATGGCGTCGGCGGCCTCGACGGCCCCCACGAATCCCTTGGTCTCAATGAGACCCAGCGCTTGACTCATCGGTCATTTCCTTCCAGGAGTTGACTTGGCATCGGATGCCGTCGCCGTGGCGGAAGCCTCGGCGGTGTCCCGTGCGGGGGTTCGGTTCCCGGCGGGAGTCTTGGGTGCCGCCTTGGCGGCGGGTGCGGTTCCGGGCTTGGCGGCGGGCTCCGCGTCGTCGGCGGGCTCCGCGCCCGGGGAGGGCTCCGGCGTGTAGCCCTTCGTGGCGGCCGAGTACACCAGGGGTTCGACCTGGCCGTTCGGACGCGGGATGACGATCGTGCTGACGACCCGGGTGATCCGCGCGGCGGCCTGGGCGGCCGCGTCGACGGCCGCGGTCACGGCGCCGACCTGTCCCAGGACCTTGATCGTCACGAGGCCGCCGCCCTTGGCGAGCTCATAGCCGACCAGGGAGACGTTCGCGGTCTTGCAGGCCACGTCGGCGGCTTCGATGCCTGCGACGAGGCCGACCACTTCGACCATGCCTAGTGCTTCCATCAGTGCTTCCTTTCAGTCACCGAACTCGGGGGTTGACGCGTCGAAGGGCCGCAACGGCAGCCGTTTGACGACGCGGGCGGCGTTTCCGCCGGCGATGCGACCGTCCGCATCGGCGAGGAACCTGGCGATGTAGGGCCGGTCCTCGGGGAGCTTCTCCGTCGTGATCACCACGTAGTCGAGAGCCACCCCGACGCCGATGCCGAGCGCGGACTCGATCGCGGCCTCGTGGGCGAGCGTGAGGGGGTTCAGTTGCTCGTGCCGGGTCACCTCGACGGGCACGCCCTCCTCTTCGATCCCCAGGAGGAGGGGAAGCAGGTCTTCCCGCGTCACGTCGTGGTGGACGCGGACGCAGATGCTCGGCGGCGTGGGCTTCATGACCGGCCCTCCGCCCAGCTCAGCGCGAGTCCGGTCGCCACTGCGTTGCGGGCGCCTTCGGTGCCGCGGATGTTCGCCCGCCCGGCGACCACCCGGTACTCGGCCAGAGCGCTGGTGACCAGCTGCGGAATCTCGAAGTCGAGCGCTGAGCCGCCGACCAGCACGACGAAATCGATGTCACGGACGTTGTCGTTGGGCGACACCTTCCGTAGCGCGCGCAGGGCGTTGGTCACGAACACGCGTTCTTTGGCCCGGATCCGGATCTGCCGGATCGCCTCGACGGGCAGGTCGAGACCGAGCGGGATCATGCCTTCGGGCTTGAGGACGACGACCCGGGCGTACACCGTGGGCGGGAGCGGCGTGTCGAAGAACTGGACGGTGCCGTCCTCGTGGCGGATGTTGAACACCGTCTCCACCTTGGCCAACGGATACCGCTTGATGTCCTCGGCCGTCTCGAAGGAGTCCAGGCCCAGTTCGGACTGGATCATCAGCGTCACCATGTTCCCGGCCCCCGCGAGGTGGATCGACACCCCCGAGCCGTCCACCCGCATGACCGACGCGTCGGTCGACCCGGCGCCCATGTCGAGGATCGCGAGCGGGGCCGCGGTTCCGGGGGTGGTGAGTGCGCCGCGGATCGCCATGTCGGCCTCGATGCCGCCGACCTCGACGGGGACGTCGATCTGGCGCGAGAGCCGCTCCGCCAGCCGCGTCATCTGCAGGCGGTCGGTCTTGACCATGACGGCGACCCCGACGGCCGCCTCCATGGAGAACTCGTTGGCGATGCCGCCCGCGACCTGACGGGGCACCTGGGTGTCGACGGCGAGCAGGTCGGTGATGCGGATGTCGCGGGGGTGCTGGTCGGTGAGCTGGGCCATGGTGACCCGGACCTTCTCCATCATGCCGCCGACGTTGGTGCCGGGTTCCCCGGTCACGTCCGTCACGGTGCGCACGGACGTGACCGCGTCCATGATCTCGCCGGCCCCGCGCTCGACGTCGACCACCGCGTCGCGGGGATCGCCGTGCACGGTGAGCCGCCCCGCGGGGATCCTGCGTTCCTGGACGTCGCCCTTGGGCGTCTTGATGACGACGGCCGAGCGGTTGCCCACGAGAGAACGGGCCAGCGGGACGACCTGTTTGGTGTCCTCGTGGTCCAGGCCGAACAGGGTCGCGATGCCGAACGGGTTGGAGAGGGTCTCCACGATCCGGCCGACCTCCGCCACCTCGATGGCGGCCAGCATGCCGAGCGGCACCTTCTCGATGAGGCGCACTTCGTCGACGATGGGAACCTTGCGCTCGAGACGGTTGTGCACGAGCGTGCCGTCGTCGGCCTGAAGGATGGCCCCGGTGATGTCGAGATGGCTCGCGGCGTTGAGCAGCGACGCCACCACGTCGTAGGGGTGGGAGCGGTCGGCGACCACGATCCAGGGACGCCCGGATGCGGCGCCGCCCAGATCATCGATCCCGATGGTGGTGCCGACGCCGATCCCGAGTCCGCCGGGGGTAGAGGGGTTGTGCCCGATCATCGTCGACTCGGTGATGATCGTCTCGGTGATGGTCTCCATCGCGACGTCGCCGATGACGGGGGCGGCCTCGTTGACCCGCACCATGTCGAGGTCGTGGAGCGCCAGCCCAGCCCGGCCGAGGGCCTCCTGCAAGGCCTGGAAGACGCCTTGCAGGTTGGCCTCGGTCCCCTTGATCCCCGTGGTGGGGATCGTCGAGCTGGCCAGGAACGCGATGCCCGCGCCGGTGACCCGGGCGAGCGCGACCTCAGTGGTCGCGTTCCCGATGTCGACGCCGGCGACAAGGCTCATCGTTGATCGTTCCTTCGGTCGTGGGTGGGGAGTGGGCGACGGTCAGTCGACGCGCAGTCGGCCGCGGGCTTCGTACACGTCGGCGGCTTCCCGGACGAAACCGGCCGACACGGTGGCGCCGTAGGTGCCCTCGAGTTCGGCGGCGATGTCGTACAGCTCGGGTTTGGTCGAGCGGTAGGGACGCAGCGCGTTGTAGATGGCGAGCAGCCGCTCGTCGGGCACGTTGACCAGTTCGGCGGCGCGCCGCATGTTGCGGGCCAGGGGGCCGCGACCGGAGTCGTCGGCGACCTGAGCCTGCAGCTCCAGCGTCTCCGAGGAGATCTTGAAGTCGGCGGCCGAGATGGCGCCCGACTTCATCTTCTCGAAGGTGAGGTCGTTGAGCTTGACGCCGCTATCAGTGACGACGAGGTCGGGGGACTTCTCGGCGAGCGGGTAGTCGGCGACGCCGATCCGGGCGGTGCCGGTCGACGAGGCCGGGGCGGCCTTCTTCTCGAAGGTGACCTGATCGTTGCCGCCGAGGTTCTTCATGACCTCGGCCATGATCTGGCGAATGAGTTGCTCTTGATCCATGACGATCTTCCTTATCCGAAGCTGATCTGAAGGCCCTGAGCCTTCTTGGTCAGGTCGACGAGCCGGGTTTCCTTGTTGTGCAGCAGGGCCGCGATGGCCTGGTACTTCGGCCGGGCCATCTGGTCGTTGCGGATCGGCACGGGCGTCGGGTTCTCACCCTTGGCGTACTTGGCCGCGTTCTTGCCGATCGCGCGGAACGTCGCCTCGTCGATCAGCGGCGACTGCGAGAACAGCTCGATGTTGCTCAGCGGGGGGAGATCCTTTTGGTGGATGACCGTGGTGCCGCGCGACTGGATGCCGATGCCGATGCCAGAACCCGACAGCTTCGCCGCCTCGTGGGCGACGAAGCCGACGTCAGCGGTCTTGTACATCCGGACGAAGCGGTACTTCAGGCCCTCCTCCTCGATGCCAGCGCAGATCTCCTTGAGCACCGTGGCATGCGGGATGCCGATGATGGTCTCGTGGATGCTGGAGGAGAAGGCCGGGGACAGCGCGATCACGACCTCCTTGGGATCGGTGCCGCGCGCGGCGTCGCCGGTCTCGGTGAGGGTCAGGTGACCGGCCGTGGTCGGCGTCATGGTGGTGACGCCGCCGCCGACGGGCTGGGCCGCCGCCGAGGACGGGGCCGCGGCCGGCTGGGCTGCCAGCTCGCGGACGACCTCTTCGACGAGGCGCTTGATGGTTGCTTGATCCATGGTGCTCACCTCAGATGCTTTCCGGGCTGACGGCCTGACGGATCGTCTTGAGGATCTCCCACTTTTCGGGAGTGATCTGGTAGCCGGTCTGCGGGCCCGTGTAGTCGTTCGGGTTGTTGACGGCCGAGTTGACGTTGAAGTCGCGGTCGAAGATGGCGGCGGTGTGCAGGTAGTCACCTGCGGCCCGGCGCTTGAGGAGGTTGAACACCGCCTCGGACACGTTGTCGAACCCGGCCTTGGACAGGGCCTTGGCGACGTCGAGGCCGGTGACCTCGCGCTTCATCATCTCCTCGGCTGCCTTCAGGTCCTCCACGACGTTGCGAGCCGGCATGTCCTTGGAGCCGTGTGCGTACGTCGCAGCCTCCACCTCGACGTCGCTGATCTCGGGAAGACCGAGCTCCTTGAACGTCGCCTGGATGGCGCGGGCTGCCTTGCGGCGGACCGCCACGACGTCCTCCTCGACGGCCGGCACGAGGCCACCGTCGACGCGCAGGTCGCGCTGCAGGATGACCCAGTCGTCGTAGTCCTCGGCGTCCCAGTTCGAACCGGCGAACATGTTGTCGTAGTTCGGCGTGGACGAGTAGCCCGAGCAGATGAAGTCGGTGCCGGGCACGAACTGCATCAGGG
>NZ_DAIOIA010000047.1:0-20836 GCF_036744435.1 Propioniciclava sp.
GTCCTCGGCGGGTTGGGGCTCAGTCCTCGGCGGGTTGGGGCTCAGTCCTCGGCGGCTGCGTCAGTCGAGGGCGGCGTCCAGGAACTCGCCGTCGGGGCGCTCCCCCGGGTCCATCGGGGCGCCGCTGAGGTGCGGAGCGTCCATGACGGGGGCACCGACGTAGCGCAGGGCGCCCAGGGCGAAGTCCACCAGGCACTCGACGGCGTCGTACTCCCCCGTCTCGATCAGGTCCAGCAGCCGCTGATGAGGCAGCAACGAGGCCGCCACAACGCCGCATTCGACACCAGCACGCAAACCGTCGAGCGGCGTACGCGCCCGCAGATCGGCGACCAGTCGGGTGAGTTCGGCATTGGGGTGCAGCGTCAGCAGCGAGGCGAACAAGGCGTCCTCGGCCCTGCGGAAGGCGGCGAAGTCGCGTTCGAGCAGAGCCTCCGCGCACTTCCCCTCCAATTGACGAAGTGTGATCAGATCCGCGGGCCGGACGAAGATGCTCGCCTCACGCATCGCAACGGGCTCGACGAGACGGCGGACGCCGACAACGTCGCTGCCGCGGAACTCGCCCTCGGGGCGGATGCGCACGGCACCCGATTCCAGCCGCTCCAGGAAACCGTCGCGGCCGAGTTCGCGCAACGTGTCCAGAGCCTCGTCCTCTCCGGTGCCCAGAAAGGTCGCTATCTCGGCGATGGGGTAGGCAGTGTCGCTCAGGAGTACCTCATCCGCGATGAGCATGCGCAGGTGGGCGACACGCTCCGCGGGCGGGCACGGCAGCGTCTCGACGAACGCATCGGTGACGAGCATCGAATCCTGCCTCCTCGGGGATCGAGCCTGACGATAAATGCCGCCAACGCGGGCCGTGCGAAGTTGCCAGAAAGTTGCCAATGCCGGGCCATGGCTCAGGCGGCGGTAAGGTTCCGCGAATGGGAAATGGCGTGGTGTTCCAGGCGGCCGTGGCGATTGTGGCGGGCCTGGTCGTCAGCGTATTGCTCTTCGTCCCCTTCGTCGCCCTGAGCTATCGACGGCGCGGACGCCTCAGCGCAGGACGCATGCTGGCGTGGCTCGCAGCCGTCATCTACTTCTGGGCGATCTGGGCCTACACGCTGCTGCCGCTGCTGCAGGTCGGAAGCTATCGCTGCGCCGGGATCAATCTCGATCCGCTCGGGTTCATCCCCGACATCCAGCGGGCGCTGGCGGCGGGTGGCAATCCGCTGCGCCGCACCGCGATTCAGCAACTCGTCCTCAACGTCGCTCTGTTCATGCCGCTCGGCTTCTTCCTCCGGACGCTGGCGGGGCGCGGCGTCCTGGTGGCGACGGCGGCCGGGTTCGGCGTCTCCGCGATGGTGGAGTTCACCCAGCTGACCGGCGTGTGGGGGCTGTATCCGTGCGCCTACCGCGTCTTCGACGTGGTCGACCTGCAGACGAACACCCTCGGCGCCCTGCTGGGCTCCGTCGTCGCCTTGCTGGTTCCCGGGGCGTGGCGGCGCGCGGGCATCCGTCCGGAGGCGGCGCTGCCCCATCCGGTGACCCGGGGACGCCGGATGCTCGCCATGCTGTGCGACGTGCTGGCCGCAACCCTGCTCGGGTTCGCCACCACGGCGGCGTTCACCACGGCCGTCTCCCTCATCGATCCCGACAGCACTCTCCCCCAGGGCAGCTACGCCAGCTGGCTCGGGTCCGGGCTGCCTGCGGCCGTCTGGCTGGTGCTCATCCTCGCCACCGGTCGTTCTGTGGGTGACTACGCCGTCCAGCTCAGGTATCGCGGGGGCCGACAGCCCATCCCGCTGGCCCGGCTCATGCGCGCGCTCGGAGGCATTCCCGGGTACGCCTTGTTGGGGCTGCCCTCGCTCAGTGGCAACCTCCAAGCCCCGTTCGCGCTCGCAGCGCTCCTCGCCTGGATGGCGACCCCGCAGGGGCGCGGCCTGCCGGGTCTCCTCAGCGGCCAGGACCTGGCGGACGCCCGCGCGACGCACGAGGCCGACGCCCGCCCGCAGAACGAGGCCCTCCCCCGCGGGAAGTGACGCTATCCCACGGTGGATGAAGCTGTGCATGCGCCTGGGGATAACTGTGGACAGCAGGCCCAAATGGTGGATGGCGAAGGCCAGGTAGTGGAACAATTCGGGTTTTGTTGCGACCTATGCGGGCTCCCCGCTAGACAAGTACTACACGCTGAACCTTGGCGTCGTATGGCCCGATGATCGTCCGCCGCCGACTGCGCGTCGGCGCTCCGCTTTGGTGACGTGGGTGGAGGCGGTTCGCCTCGGGCCATGGTCGGAATCGTCACGCCATCTCCGGCCAGAAACAACGGGGTGGGCCCTCGCCGTCTGGGGCATCGACGGGGGCCCACTGCTGTGCCGCTGCGCCCGCCGTCGGCCCCTGACCGCTGCGGTCCGCGGCCGGGCACTGCAGCCGCCGCGGCTTCCTCGCCTACCGATAGGCTGGCGGCTGCACCGTCACGACGATTCAAGGGAGATCAAAGTCGCATGGCCAAGATCATCTACACGCTCACCGATGAGGCGCCGTTGCTGGCCACCTACTCGTTCCTGCCGATCGTCGAGGCTTTCACCTCGACCGCGGGCATCGACGTGGAGACGCGCGACATCTCGTTGTCGGGCCGCATCCTGGCCGCCTTCGCCGACGCCCTGCCGCAGGACCGCCGGGTCGACGACGCCCTGGCCGAACTCGGCGCGCTGGCGCAGCGCCCCGAGGCCAACATCATCAAGCTGCCCAACATCTCCGCTTCGGTACCGCAGCTCCACGCCGCCATCGCGGAACTGCAGGCGCAGGGCTTCAACCTGCCCGACTACGATGCGGCGACGCCCGCCGAGAAGGCACGCTACGACGCGGTCAAGGGGTCCGCGGTCAACCCGGTCCTGCGCGAGGGGAACTCCGATCGCCGGGCTCCGCTGGCGGTGAAGAACTACGCCCGCAAGCACCCGCACTCGATGGGCGCCTGGAGCGCAGACAGCCGCACCGAGATCGCCACGATGGCCGCCGACGACTTCCGCGCCAACGAACTGTCGGTGATCATGCCGCAGGCCGACACGCTGCGGATCGAGTTCGTCGACGCCGACGGCGCCGTCACCGTCCTGAAGGACCTGCCCGTTCTCGAGGGCGAGGTCATCGACGCCACCGTGATGCGCGCCGCCGCGCTGGACGCCTTCCTCACCGCGCAGGTCGCCCGCGCCAAGGACCTCGGCGTGCTGTTCTCGATCCACCTCAAGGCCACCATGATGAAGGTGTCCGACCCGGTCATCTTCGGTCACGCCGTGCGCGCCTTCCTGCCCGCGACGTTCGCCGCGTTCGGCGAGACGCTCGCCGCGGCGGGCCTCACCCCGAACAACGGGCTCGGGTCGATCCTGGCCGGGCTGGCCGCCCTGCCCGAAGGCGCCGAGATCAAGGCGTCCATCGATGCCGAGCTCGCCGCCGGCCCCGCGCTGGCGATGGTCAACTCCGACCGCGGCATCACGAACCTGCACGTCCCCAGCGACGTCATCGTGGACGCCTCGATGCCCGCCATGATCCGCACGTCGGGCCACATGTGGGGCCCCGACGGCGCCGAGGCCGACACCCTGGCCCTCATCCCCGACAGCAGCTACGCGGGCGTGTACGCCACGGTGATCGCCGACTGCAAGGTCAACGGCGCCTTCGACCCGACCACGATGGGATCGGTGCCCAACGTCGGGCTCATGGCCCAGAAGGCCGAGGAGTACGGCAGCCACGACAAGACCTTCATCGTCGAGCAGAAGGGCACGATGCGGGTCGTCGGCTCGGCCGGTGAGGTGCTGATGCGCCACGAGGTCGAGGCGGGTGACATCTGGCGCGCCTGCCAGACCAAGGACGCCCCGATCCGCGACTGGGTCAAGCTGGCCGTCACCCGCGCCCGAGTCTCGGACACCCCGGCGATCTTCTGGCTGGATCCCGAGCGCGCCCACGACGCCAACGTCGCCTCCCTGGTGGAGCAGTACCTGCCCGAGCACGACCTGACGGGGCTCGACATCACCATCGCCTCCCCGGTCGAGGCCACCCAGACCTCCATCGATCGCATCCGCCGCGGCTTGGACACCATCTCGGTGACGGGCAACGTGCTGCGGGACTACAACACCGACCTGTTCCCGATCCTGGAACTGGGCACGTCGGCGAAGATGCTGTCGGTGGTGCCGCTGATGGCAGGCGGTGGCCTGTTCGAGACCGGCGCGGGTGGCTCGGCCCCCAAGCATGTGCAGCAACTCGTCGAGGAGGACTACCTGCGCTGGGATTCCCTGGGCGAGTTCCTGGCGCTGGCCGAAAGCCTCGATCATCTGGCGCGCAGCACCGACAACCCGCGCGCGGCCGTGCTCGCCAAGGCGCTCGACGCCGCCACCGGCACCTTGCTGGATGAGGGCAAGTCCCCGGCCCGCCGCGTCGGCCAGATCGACAACCGTGGCAGCCACGCCTGGCTGGCGCGCTACTGGGCCGAGGAACTGGCAGGCCAGAACGCGGACGCCGAACTCGCGGCGGCCTTCGCACCGGTGGCCGAGGCGCTGGTGGCCAACCAGGACGCGATCGACGCCGAACTGCTCGGCGTGCAGGGGCAGCCGGTCGACCTGGGCGGCTACTACCGCCCCGACCCCGCCGCAACCTCCCAGGTCATGCGTCCCTCTGCGACGCTGAACGCGATCATCGACGGCCTGGCCTGAGCCACCCGACACGCCGCGGGCCCCGCTTCCCCTCTCGGGAGGAGCGGGGCCCGCGGTGGTGGGGCTCAGGAGCGGTGCAGACGGCGCCAGGCCAGCTCGGCCAGGTAGGCAGCCTGACGCGGCAGCACAGCGTCGTCGAAGACCACCAGCGGCGAGTGATTCCAGGGGGCGGTCCGTTCGTCGATCTCGGGCGGGGTCGCCCCGAGGAACACGAAAGCGCCCGGAACCTCCGCGAGCACATAGCTGAAGTCCTCCGAGCCCATGTGCGGTGCCGGAAGCTCCGTGGCGTCATCCTCCCCGAACAGGTCGGCCGCCACCTCGAGGGCGAACGCCGCCTCCGTGGGATCGTTGACGGTGACCGGGTAGTCGATCTGGAAGTCCACCTCGGCGGTGCAGCCGTGGGCGGCGGCGATGCCATCGGCGAGCCGCCGCGTCTCGGCGATCAGTGTCTCCACGGACGCCTGCGACAGCGTCCGCACCGTCGCCCCCAGCCGTGCTGCGGGCGGGATCACATTGACGGCCTGCCCGGCGGAAAGCTGCGTCACGGTCACGACCACCGGATCGAACACCGAGAACCGGCGCGTCACCATCGTCTGCAGCGCGAGCCCGATCTCCAACAGCGCGGGCACGGGATCGACCGAGGTGACGGGCTGGGAGCCGTGACCGCCGCGCCCGTTGACCGTCACGTACAGTTCGTTCGCGCCCGCCATGAGCGTCCCGGCCCGGGTCTCGACAACGCCGAACCGCCCCGTGGCGACGTGGACCCCATAGGCGGCGACGGGGCGTTCGCCCGCGGCGTCCAAGACGCCCTCCTCGATCATGCGGACCGCCCCGCCGTCGGCTTCTTCGCCGGGCTGGAACATGAAGATCACGCTGCCGGGCAGCTCGTCGCGGCGCGCCGCCAGGAGCTTCGCCGCGCCCACCAGGCCCGTCACGTGCAGGTCGTGCCCGCAGGCGTGCATGGCGCCATTGGTGGAGGCGAAGTCCAGGCCGGTCTCCTCGGCCACCGGGAGGGCGTCCATGTCGCCGCGCAACAGCACGACGGGACCTGGGCGTTCCCCGCGCAAGACCGCCGTCACCGCGGTGGACGACACCCCCAACGTCACCTCGAGCCCGAGTCCGTCCAGGGCATCCAGGACACGGCGTTGAGTGCGGGGCAACTCCAGGCCGAGCTCAGGGTCGGCGTGCAGGGCGCGGCGCAGACTGCGCAGTTCGTCCGCCAGGCCGGCGGCATCCTCCAGGAAAGTCATGGCGGCAGGCTATCCGGCCGCCGACCCGCCGTCCCCCGCTAGAACACGTGCACCGTGGCGCCGATGGGGGTGTGCTCGTACAGCCACAGGATGGCGTCCTTGTCACCGACGTTGACGCAGCCGTGGCTGGAGCTGTCGTAGCCCTGTTTGGCGAAGCCGGAGGAGTAGTGCACGTACATGTCGGGGTGGAACATGATGCTGTACGGCATCGCCCCGGCCCCATAGTTCTCCGAGCGTGGGTTGCGCTGCTTGTCATAGACCGTGTAGGTGCCGTTCGCGGTCGGGAAGTTGCGCCAGTTCTTCTTCTTGGCGTGCTGCGCGAACCCGCCCAGGCGCACCTGCACGGTGCGTTCCACGGTGCCGTCGACGACGTAGCGCAGCGTCCGGGCACCCTGATCCACGCACAAGACGGTGCCCGCGACCAGGCATTCGGCCGGCAGCGCCGTCGAGCGGGGCGACTGGTTCGTGGCCAGGGCCCGCCAGGTGGCCTCGTCGATCGTCCCGGTGGCGTCGAGGCCGCGCGAGCGCTGATAGTTCAAGATGGCGTTGGCGCCACGCACATCGATGCGCTTGGCGGGCTCCCCCGCCAGGAAGCCGATCCCGGCCAGGGTCTCCTGGGCGAGGGCGGCGCAGGCCCCGCTGGACCAGTGGGTGACCGCCGTGGTCAGGCAGCCTCCGAACTTCTCCTGCTGGGCCGCCGACAGCGCGGGGAGAGTGGGTTGCGGGGATGTCTCCGGGGCAGGACTCACCTCCGGTGTCGCCACCACCGCGGGGAGACCGGCATCCGGGGTCGTCACAGCCGCGGGGGTGGCGGTCTGGTCGGGGGTGGCGGCCTGGTCGGGGCTCGACACCTGCTCCGACGCCGTGCTGGCCACGGTCGAGGGGAGGCCCCCGGGCGCCGAGCAGCCCGCGAGGCCCGCGACGGCGATCAGGGCGGCGGCGAGGCGGGTCAGGGGGCGGCGAGGCAACACCATGACAGTGTCTCGCATCCGGGCCCGTGGCTGGTAGCCCGTGTGCACGGGTTTCCGTTCAGGTCGCTCCGGGCGAGACACTGGGAGCACACAAGGGCCGAATCTGAAGGTGGGTAGCGGGGCGTGGAACTGGACAGCCTCTTCCGGATCGTCGACGTGACCGGCGTGGTGGCCAGCGGGCTACTCGGCGGAGCGGTCGCCCGGTCCAAGCGCTTCGACATCGTCGGCTTCGTGTCGTTGGCGATCATCACCGGCCTGGGCGGCGGGATGCTGCGCGACGTCCTGCTGAACTCCGGATTCCCGGTCGCCCTCACCGACCCCGCTTATCTGGCCGGGGCGCTGATCGCCGCCCTGGTCGCCTACGTGGTCCGGCTGGACGGCACCTTCCCGCGGCGCGCGCTGGCCTTTGCCGACGTGCTGGCGCTGGGATGCTGGTCCGCCACCGGCACCATCAAGGCGGCCAGCCTGGGCCTCGACATGCTGCCCAGCATCCTGCTGGGAGTGATCACCGCGGTCGGCGGCGGCATGTTGCGCGACGTGCTCGTCGGCCGCACCCCCACCGTCTTCGGCGGCAACACGCTGTATGCCACCTTGGCGGTCCTGGGCGGTGCGGAGGCCTGGTTCTTCATGGAGATCCTGAGGCGCCCCCAGCTGGGCATGCTGATCGCGATTCTCACCACGGCGGTACTGGGCATCCTGGCCCGCCACCTCGGCTGGATGCTGCCCGAACCCGTCGAGCTCAACCTGCGTGCCCTGCGGATCCGGCCGCTGGGCCCCAAGGCCAGCGCCCAGCGGCTCGGCCGTAGGCTGGCGCGCCGCCGCGCCAAGGCGGAGGCCAAGTACGAGGCCCGGGCGGACGCCGATGCAGCCCAGGAGGCCGACGAACCCCTGTGAGGGTGCGTGGGCCGCCCTTCGGTCTAGCGGCCTCCCCGAGGCCGACAAAAGCTTAGGCTGGGGGGCGACCCCGACCAGGAGCTGCCGTGACGCCTGTGGTGAACGTGCCCGATGTGGCCTTGATCTTCGAGGGCGGCGGGATGCGCGCCGCCTACACCTCCGCCGTGGTCGTCGAACTCCTCCGGGCGGGACTCGTGTTCCCGTTCGTGGCGGGGATTTCGGCGGGCGCGTCCAACACCGCCAACTATCTCGCCGGAGACGGACCTCGCGCCAAGGCGTCCTTCACGACGTTCGCGGCCGACCCACGGTTCGGCGGGCTGGGGAGTTTCGTGCGTGGCCAGGGGTTCTTCAACGCCGACTACATCTACCAGCACACCTCGGCTCCCGGAGAGGCGCTGCCCTACGCCTTCGATCGGTTCCTCGCGCATCCGGCCCAGATGTCGCTGACCGCGTTCCGCTGCCGCGACGGGGCCACCGTTCGCTGGGACAAGAGCGACATCGCCACCATGGGGGACCTGATGGTGCGGGTGCAGGCCTCCTCCACCATGCCGGTGCTGATGCCGCCGATCACCATCGACGACGAGATCTACGTCGACGGCGCCCTCGGCGACTCGGGCGGTATCGCCCTGGACGCCGCCCGCGCGGCGGGGTTCCGGAAGTTCTTCGTCGTCCTCACCCAGGAGCGCGGTTACGTGAAGGCCCCGATGAAGTACACGCGGTTCTACCGCAACCACTTCCGCCGGATGCCCGCCGTCGCCGACGCCCTGCTGGCTCGGCCCGCCCGCTACAACGCCACCCGCGAGGAACTGTTCGCACTGGAGCGCGCCGGGGACGCCTACCTGTTCGTTCCGGAGGTCATGCCCATCAGCAACGCCGAGCGCAACGTGGCCGCCCTGGAGAAGGCGCACGCGCTCGGGCTGGCGCAGGCCCGACGCGAGGTCTCTGGCTGGCGCGAGTTCCTGGGCGTCGGCGCCCATGACTAGAGTCGATGCCATGAATCTCGCGATCACCGGAGCCCACATCGTCCCCATCACGGCAGAGCCGTTCGAGGGGACCATCGTCATGACCGACGGGCACATCTCGTCGCTGGGGCCCCGTGCGCGCATCCCGAAGGGGCATGCCGTACTGGACGCGGAGGGCGCCTGGGTGCTGCCCGGGTTCATCGACGCGCACACCCACCTCGGCATCCATGAGGAGGGCGAGGGCTGGGCCGGCGACGACACCAACGAGGCGACCAACCCGGTGATGGCCGCCGCCCGGGCGCTGGACGCGATCAACCCGCTGGAGAAGGGGTTCGACGACGCGCTCTCCGGCGGGATCACCTCGGTGAACGTCAACCCGGGCTCCGGCAACCCGATCGGCGGCCTGACGGTGGCGATCAAGACGTTCGGCCGGGTCGTGGACGAGATGGTGATGCGCTCCCCCTCCGGCCTGAAGGCCGCCCTCGGCGAGAATCCGAAGCGTTTCTACGGCGAGCAGAAGAAGACCCCCTCGACGCGGCTGGGGACGGCGCTGACGATCCGCACGGCCTTCGTCGCGGCCCGCAACCACGGCGCCCAGGAGGCTCCGGAGCAGAACCTCGTGCACGACGCGCTGCTGTCGGTGCTCAACCGGGAGATCCCGTGGCGGCAGCACTGCCATCGCGCCGACGACATCGCCACCGCGCTGCGGATGGCCGACGAGTTCGGCTACCCACTGGTGCTGGATCACGGCACCGAGAGCTGGAAGATCGCCGACCTGATCGCCACGCACGGCGTCCCGGTGCTGTATGGCCCCCTCATCGTCTCCCGGTCGAAGGTGGAGGTGCGCGACCGCATCCCGGCCGCTCCCGGCATCCTGGATCGCGCGGGCGTCGACGTGTCGCTCATCACCGACCACCCGGTCGTGCCCATCGACTTCCTGGTGACCCAGGCGGCGCTGGCGGTCAAGGAGGGCATGGACCCCGAGGCCGCGCTGCGAGCCATCACCATCAACCCCGCCACCGTGATGGGTGTGGCCGACCGGGTCGGATCGCTGGAGAAGGGCAAGGACGCCGACGTCGTGCTGTGGAACGGCGACCCGCTGGACGTCCGCAACCGGGTGTTGCGCACGTTCGTCTCCGGCGATGAGGTGTACTCCTGGGACCCCGACACCCGCCAGGCGACCTGGGCGTCCCGCTACTGAGCCTGCGCCTGCCCGGGTGCCCCCGGGTGGGCGAGCGCGACGAGGGACCCGCCGGTCATCGCGGTGCGATGAGGTACCCGAACGTCTCGATGATCAGCTCGATGCTCAGCGCTTCGGGGACGCCGGGCTCCCCGGCCTCGAACTCGGCCAGTTCCACGCCCCGCACCTGCTCGCGCGGGAGCGAGGCGAACAGGGCGGCCACGTCTCGGGGCCGCAGCCCGTGGGGGACCTTGTAGGCGGCGGGGATGTAACCGGGCTCCAACACATCCCAGTCGACGTGGATCCACACCGGTCGTCCCGCCACGAATGAGGCGATGGCCTGCGGGGTGCTCGCCTGCGGGCCGAAGACGCGGACGCCTGCCCGGTCGAGATGGTCCACTTCAGCCGGGTCGAGGTCGCGGGCGCCGACGAGAGCCACCTGAGCAGGGTTCAGGCCCGCACCGTGCCCGCTGTCCCACAACCCGCACGCCGCGGCCAGGACCATGCCGCCCAGATAGCCGGAGGGAGCCGTGTCCGGGGTATGGAAGTCGCCGTGCGCGTCGATCCAGAGCACCACGGCGTCCGGGAACCGGCGCGCGACCTCGGGAAGGGTCGCCAGGCTGGCCGCGCACGTGTTCGTCGCCAGCACCGGGAACGCGTCCTGGTCGAGAGCCCGCCCCAGAGCCTGCCGCAGAGCCGTCAGCACGGCGGTGGCGGCGGGGAGGCTCACCGACCAGTCGTCGGTGTGTGGCGCGGACGGGGTGCCGACGACCGTCGGGGCCACCCCGAGACACTCGCCCAGCGCCGCCCCGGTCAGGGCTGCCCCCATGAGGGCCCCCGCCGTGCGATCCGCAACGCGTCCTTGCGACACGACGACCTCGTAGCCCATGCCGGTCAGGCGAACGGGTCCGGGGTGAGGGTGTACTTGGTCTGCAGGTACTCGCGGATGCCTTCGAGGCCGCCCTCGCGGCCCAGGCCGGACTGCTTCCAGCCCCCGAACGGGGCTGCGGCGTTGGAGACGACGCCCACGTTGAGCCCCATCATCCCGGTGGCGAGCCGCTCGATCAGGCGTTGTCCGCGCGCCAGGTCGCGGGTGTAGACGTAGGAGACCAGCCCGTACTCGGTGGCGTTCGCGAGCCGGACCGCCTCGTCCTCGGTCTCGAACGTGGTGATCGCGAGAACGGGGCCGAAGATCTCCTCACGCATGAGCGCCGCCTCGGCAGGCACATCGGCCACGACGGTCGCCTCGAAGAACGACCCCGCACCCTCCAGGGCGTGCCCGCCGACCCGCAACGTCGCACCACGGGCGACCGCATCAGCGACGAGCTCCCCCATCTTGGCGACCGCCCGGGGCTCGATCAGCGGGCCGATGGTGACGCCGGTCCTGATCCCGGGGCCGGTCGCGTAGTTCGCGACGGCCGCGGTCACGCGCGCGGTGAACTCCTCGGCCAGGCTCCGGTGCACGAAGAACCGGTTGGCCGCGGTGCAGGCCTGGCCGATGTTGCGGAACTTGGCCCTCAATGCGCCTTCGACGGCCGCGTCCAGATCGGCGTCCGGGAAGACGAGGAATGGCGCGTTCCCGCCCAGCTCCATGGAGGTCCGCAGGACCCCAGGGGCGGAGCGGGCCAGCAGGTCGCGACCCACCGGCGTCGAACCGGTGAAGGACAGCTTGCGGACGCGCGGGTCCTCCAGGATCGCCGTGCTGACCGGCCCGGACGCCGTGGTGGGGAGGACGTTGACCACCCCGGCGGGCACGCCCACATCGAGGAGCACCTGGGCGAACAAGGAGGTGGTGAGCGGGGTGAGGGAGGCCGGCTTCACGACGACGGTGCACCCGGCGGCCAGCGCCGGGGCGATCTTGCGGGTCGCCATGGCGAGCGGGAAGTTCCACGGCGTGATCAGGTAACAGGGACCCACCGGATGCTGGCTCACCAGCACGCGTCCGTTGCCCTCGGGGGTGGTGCCGTACCGGCCCTGGATGCGGACCGCCTCCTCGCTGAACCAGCGCAGGAACTCGCCCCCGTATGTGACCTCGCCGTACGCCTCGGGCAGAGGCTTGCCCATTTCCAGCGTCATGAGCAGCGCGAACTCGTCGCGGCGCCGCAGCACCTCCTCGAAGGCGGCGCGCAGCAGTTCTGCGCGGTCCCGGGGTGCCGTGGCGGCCCATGCGGGGAAGGCGCGGTCAGCGGCCGCCAGCCCGGCCAGCGCGTCAGCCGGGGACGCGTCGGCCACGCGCAGGAGGGGCTGCCCGGTGGCCGGGTCGCTCACGCCGAACGTCTGTCCCGTCTCGGCCGGACGCCAGCCGCCGTCGATCAGCAGCCCGGTGGGCACCTGACCGAGCAGCTCCGCGATGTGCCCCGGCGTCGCCCGCGGATCGACGTCGCCTGCCGTCTCGGGCTCACTCATCGTCGTCCTTCCCTGGCCTCGCCAGCGAGCACGGCGACGGTCCACCGCACATACGCCTGGCTGACTCGTCCTACGATAGGCCCGGTCGTCGGGCACCGCCGCGCCCGGACGCGCAGCACCCCCACTCCTGCCCGGACGCGTCCCGGGTCGGATTACAGTGCAGACATGACCCCGCGCATCGCCGTGACCGGGGCGACCGGACACCTCGGTGGCCGTGTCGCCGACCTGCTCGCCGCGCAGGGGGTGCCGCTACGCCTCGTCGTTCGTGATCCCGACCGCGCCCCGCACCTTCCGGACGCCGAGGTGGCCGTGGCGTCCTACGGCGATGCCGGCGCCGTCGAGGCGGCCCTGCGCGGCGTGGAGGTCGCCTTGATGGTGTCGGCCGGCGAATCGGCGACCCGCGCGCAGGATCAGGCCACGTTCGTCTCCGCCGCCGCGGCCGCGGGTGTACGGCAGCTTGTCTACACGTCGTTCGCCGCGGCCTCCCCCGATGCCGTGTTCACCTTGGGCCGCGATCACGGTGCCACCGAGGCGGCGATCACGGCGTCGGGGCTGGCGTTCACGTTCCTGCGCGACAACTTCTATGCCGACGCCCTGCCCCTGTTCGCCGGAGCCGACCGCGTGGCGCGTGGACCGGCCGGCGAGGGACGGTGCTCGTTCGTGGTGCGTGACGACGTCGCCCAGGTCGCGGCGGCGGTACTGGGGCAGCCGGACGCCCACGCGGGAGCCACCTACACCCTCACCGGCCCGGACTCCCTGACCCTGACGCAGGCCTACGCCGTGCTCAGCGAGGTCACCGGGCAGAGGTTCCGGTTCGAGGACGAGACGCTGACACAGGCGTACGCCTCGCGGCGGGAGGGCTGGCCCGGCGAACCCGACTGGGTCTACGACGCCTGGGTCTCCACGTATGCGGCGATCGCGACGGGAGCGCTGGCTCCGGTCAGCCCGGACGTGGAGCGCATTCTGGGTCGTCCTGCGACCACCCTGGGGGCGTTCGCGGCCTCGCTGACCTGATCGACCGGGAGCCTCTCGGGGACGGCCACAGCAGCAGAATTCAACAGTGCGAGAGCCGCATTTCACCACCGTGGGGGTGTGTGCAACCCTCAGGGCGAAGCGATTCGAACCACCCCGCGACAACGCGAGACGGAACGATCTTTCGTTTACAAGGTGACTTGATGTGCGATCGTCGCTAGCCTGACGAGGGTTGTCCACTCGAGGAGACCCGCTACATGGCGAAACAAGAGCGATCCACCCCGCCCACCACACGCCGACTATTCCCCAGCCGAGCGGCCCGGAATCATCACCAAGCGACCTCCGGCCGCCGCAACCTGCTCACCGCGACGCCGGGCGCCGGCGTCGCCCGCATGACCGGGCAGGGACAAGTGCTGGACGCGGTCCATCCGGCGTTGGAGCCTCCCGCCGAGGCGTTGCGGAGTGATCGCCCGGGATCCCTGGACCGGGTGGTGTTCGGCGTCACCGCGGCGCTGTCCATCGCCTTCGTTGCCTGGGGCATCCTGTCCCCGCTGACACTGGGGCAGGCGTCGAGCGTCGGTCTGGAGTGGGTCGTCGACAACACCGGCTGGCTGTTCGCGCTGGCCGCCACCGGCTTCGTGTTCTTCGTCCTGTGGCTCGCCGCAGGCAAGTATGGCAACATCCCGCTGGGCCGCGACGGTGAGGGCCCGGAGTTCTCGACCGTGTCGTGGATCGCCATGATGTTCTCCGCCGGGATGGGCATCGGCCTGATGTTCTACGGCGCTGCCGAACCGCTGGCTCACTTCATCACTCCCCCGCCGGGCACCGGCGAGGCGGGCAACGAGAACGCCGTGCAGACCGCCATGGCAACCACCTTCTTCCACTGGGGGCTGCACCCGTGGGCGATCTACGCCGTCGTCGGCGTCGCCATCGCCTACAGCGTGTTCCGCAAGGGCCGCCCCCTCACCATCAGTGCGGCGTTCGAACCGCTGCTGGGCAAGCGCCAGGCGTACGGTCCCGGCGGCAAGATCATCGACATGTTCGCGATCTTCGCGACCCTGTTCGGATCGGCGACGTCGCTCGGCCTGGGTGCCCTGCAGATCGCGCACGGCGCCCAGATCGTCGGCTGGATCGGGGACGTCGGCAACACCTTCTTGGTGCTGCTCATCACCGGGCTGACCATCTGCTTCGTGCTGTCGGCGGTGTCGGGCGTGGGACGCGGCATCCAGTACCTGTCCAACATCAACATGGTGCTGGCCGTCATCCTGGCGGCCTTCGTCTTCGTCGTCGGACCGACCGTCTTCATCCTGAACCTGCTTCCGACCACGCTGGGCACCTATCTGCAGACCATCATGCAGATGTCCGCCCGCACGGGCGCGGCGGGCCCCGACGCGAACGCCTGGCTGTCGAGCTGGACGATCTTCTACTGGGCCTGGTGGGTGAGCTGGACCCCGTTCGTCGGCATGTTCATCGCCCGCATCTCCAGGGGCCGCACCATCCGGCAGTTCGTCACCGGCGTTCTGCTGCTGCCGAGCCTCGTCAGCCTCATCTGGTTTGCGATCTTCGGGGGCGCGGCCATCAACGCCGAGCAGAGCGGCGCCAACCTGGGCGCGGTGGAGTCCTCGGAAGGCACCCTGTTCGCCCTCTTGGAGACGATGCCGTGGGCGACGATCACCTCCGTGCTCGTCATGGTGCTGGTGGCGATCTTCTTCGTCTCCGGCGCGGACGCGGCCTCGGTGGTGATGGGCACCCTCAGCGAGAACGGCACCATGGAGCCCCGGCGTCCGGTCGTCGTGTTCTGGGGTGTCGCGACGGGTGCCGTCGCTGCGATCATGCTGGTCGCGGGCGGTGAGGATGCGCTCAACGGATTGCAGGCGATCACCATCATCGCGGGGCTTCCGTTCATGCTCGTGATGATCGGGTTGGCCGTCGCCTTGGTCCGCGACCTCAACAGCGACCCGATGATCGTGCGACGCCGCTACGCGGTGGAGGCAATCAACACGGCCGTCGTCGAGGGGGTCAAACAGCACGGCGACGACTTCGCGTTGACCGTCTCCGAGACGGCTCCCGGGGAAGGCGTCGGTGCCCGCGTCGACACCCCCGAACCCGACATCGACGCCGCGCTCGCCCACGACTCCTCCGGGGAAGCGCCGCCCCCAGAGTTGTGACGGGGACTTGGCCGGGGCCCGCGTCACCGCGTGTGGCCCCGGCGACTCCGACGGAATGGACACCGCAGCCGTCTCCGCCGCACGCTGGTGACGTGGAGTTCGAGGTTGCCGGTGACCTGATCGAATGGCGCGGACCGGCGCCCTTCGTCTTCCTCCCCCCGCCCTCCGATGCTGCGGCGAGCCTGGCGTCCTCAGCCTCCCTGCTGACCTACGGCTGGGGGTGGGGGTGCATCCCGGTGACGGCACGGATCGGTGCGACCCATCGCGACGCGCACCGCACGGGGGGCACAATGGCCGCATGCCCGCCTCGCCCCATCGCGAATCCCGCGCCGTCGTCTGGGCTCGCGTCTGGTTCGCCTTCGTCGCGCTCGTCATCGTCGTCTCGATCGGCATCCAGGTGGCGCTGCTGTTCACCGGTGGCGCCGACGCGAACTCCGGGGCGTCGGGCGTCGGCGTCGACGTGGGCGTGGGCGTGTTCCGGTTGTTCCTCTACTTCACCATGGACTCCAACGTCGTCGTGATGCTGGTGTGCCTGGGGCTGATCTCCGATCCACTCCGAACCGGGTTCTGGTGGGAGTCGCTGCGACTCAACGCAGTGCTGGCCATCACGGTGACCGGCGTCGTCTACAACACCATCCTCGCGCCGGGCATCAACCTGGGCGGTTGGGCACAGGCGACGACGGTCGGCCTGCACGTGGTCTCACCGTTGGCGTTCGTCGGTGGCTGGCTCGTGTTCGGGCCCAGGCGTCGGCTTCCCCTCGCGACCGTGCCCGCCGCCTTCGTCCTGCCGCTGCTCTGGATCGGGTTCACGTTCGTTCATGGTGGGCTCACCGGCTGGTACCCCTACCCCTTCCTCGACGTCACCGTCCTCGGGTTCGTGCCCGCACTCGTCAACGCGGCCGTCATCCTGATCGCCAGCGCCGGACTGGGTCTGATCTACCGGATCGTGGGCGCCACCCGGCCCGGCCTGCTCCCCCAGGGGTCCGAGACGGCAACGTTGCCGGGGCGCGCCGCAGGCCCCTAGGTTGACCGGCGATGACCGAGCTCAGTTACGCCTATCTCACCCCCTCGGCCTGGACCCCCGGCGACCTTTCCCTCGCAACCTCGGGCGGAACCACCACCGGGGGAGCCGCCGCGCATCCCTTCTTCTTCTCGGGGTTCGTGGAGCATCCCGCAGTCGTCTCGGCCGCGCTGCTCGCCCTCGCGCGGATCTCCCGCACCCGGTTCTACGTGCCGCCCAACACGCTCGCCGCGGTTCTGCGCGCGGCCGACCCCGTCGTGACCTCCACCCCCGAGGGGCTGCGGTTCGAGGCGTTCAGCGTGTGCTGTGGGGTGTACGCCCGGCTCGACGTGGACGCGTCCGCCCTCGATGCCGACCATGTCGCCAGCGGCGTCACCAACGTGGATGTCAACCCTCCGCTGCGCCAGGCGCTGGCCGGGCTGCGTCCGGCTGAGCCGCTCCACCTCAATGTCGGGCAGGACGAATTGCGCGTCACGACCTTCGACGGCGAGGTCGTCGAGGAGAAGGTCGCGCTGCCGCGCCGCTGGCTGAAGGGGTTCGCCGAGACGCAGGTGCTGTGCGCGGGCATGACAGCCCGCCATGACCTGGACGCCGTCGGCGCACGCGGGTTCATCCAGGGGCTACCGAAGAGTTCCCCGACCAGGGCGGTGATGTGGGCGACGTGGGCAGTGCGCGGCCTGCGGCTGGCATCGCGCCCCGCGGCGGGGGCGGTGTGCGTGGCCGGACCGGAGCGGCTGCGGGTGCTGGAGCCGCTGCTGCGGTTCGCAACCGGCCTGCGTGGCTTCGGCCCGGACGCCGACCCCTCCAGCGCGCCGGTGGCCAGCGCCTGGGTGCTCGCCCTGCCGGGCGCTCGCTTCACGGTGGCGCTCAGCCCGGAGAAGTCGCGCGGGTTCTCCGGGGAGGGCGCCGTGCTGCATGCCTTGGCGGGGGCCGAGGTCGCCGAGGACGCCGATCTGGTCTCGGCGCTGCTGGCCTTCGAGCCGCGCATCGACGTCGCCGTGCTGGCGGGCCGCGCGGCCCTGCCTGAGCCGCGCGTCCGGGCGGCGCTGGATCTGCTGGCGTCGTCGGGCCAGGTGGGTTTCGACCTGGCTCAGGGCGCCTACTTCCACCGGCCGCTCCCGGTGCAGGCCGACGCGCTGGCGAGCCTGCATCCGCGTCTGGCGCAGGCGCATGGGCTGGTGGCGGCGGGCGGCGTCCACGCCACCAGCGATGGGCGCGTCGAGGTCCGCTCGGGAACCCAGACCTACACGGTGACGCTGGGCGCGGATCCCGACGAGGACCGGTGCACCTGCCCCTGGTACGCGAAGTACCGCGGGGGACGCGGCCCCTGCAAGCACGTCCTGGCCGCCCGGATCGCGACCCATTCCACGGGCGAGGAAGGAACCACCCCATGAGCCTGGACCTGGCCGCCCGCCGGGCGCTGCTGCGCGCGGCCGCCCAAGGCCCCCACGGGTTCACCGAGGCCATCAGGGGCGCCGACGAGGCGGAGCGAGCAGCGCTGGCGAAGACGCTGCCGCCGTCGCGCGTCTTCTCGGCCGAGGGTCCCACCCCGCGCGCCTGCTATCTGCTCGCCGCGCTGGCCAAGCCGCAGTTCGCCGCCGAGACGATCGTGAGCAGCGACCATTCCCGGAGTCCCGCGTTCCAGGCCGCCAGCGTCCCGCTGGCCGCGACCATCGTGGCGGCGGCGAGTGAGCGCCCGGCGGCCTGGCAGACGTCCTTCGTGGACGCGGTCGCCGACCGCCACTGGTACGCCCGCGAGTTGGCGTGGCGGGTGTGCTTCGCCCTGGTGCACGAGCATCAGGCCCGCGGCGAATCCCTGCCCTACCTGGGTTGCTTCGTCACGGCGGTCAGCGGGGACGCCGACGGGGTGACCGCCGCCGAGCACGGCGCCCGGATCGCCGACCGGCTGCGCTCCGATCCCGGGCTGCTGGCCGACTTCTGGGCGCTGTTCCGCGTCGAGGGAGCCGGGCTGCACTACCTCCTCACCGAGGGGTGCGGCGACGCGTGGGACGCCGCCATCACCGACCTGGCCACCGATCCAGCTCTGCGGGATGCCCTGCTGGATGCGTCCCTGGGCGCCCTGCTGCGGGACTTCCCCGCCCGCACCCTCGCCTGGTATCTGCGCATCCAACGCCTGCTGGCACCCACCCCGCAGGAGGTGGCCGCCCGAGCGCCCCAGTATCTCGGGGTGCTGGTGAGCCCGCCGAGCACCGCCGTCGGGTGGGCGCAGGAGGCGTTGCTGGGCGGCGTCCGCGCGGGGCTGGTGGACGCCGACGCAGTCGTCGCGGCCTCGCCTGCCGTGCTGGCCCGCACCGAGAAGAAGCTGTTGCGCGCCCACCTGGGCCTGCTGGCCGCCCTCGACCTCGACGAGGCGCGGAGCCAGGCGGTGTCCGATCTGGTGTCGGCCGCGCTGCCCGGGCTTCCCTCCGAACTGGGGGCCGCCGCCCGGCGGCTCGTCGTGACCGGCCCTTCGCCCCTCGCGAACCTCGACGCGGCCGCTGAGGTCACGCCGCAGGAGCCAGGCCGGGGCGAGGCCTCCGTCGGAGAGGCCGTCACGGTCCCCGGGCCGCGGCACACCGCGCTTCCGCGTCCGACCCCCGAGGCGGACCAGGCTTCCAGAGGGCTGAACGACGCCGGGAGCCCGACGGCCCTGAGCCCGCAGGAGGCGTTCGCGCTGATGGCGGAGCACTTGGAGGGCACCGGCGACGGCGCCGATCTCGCCCGCCTGTCGGCCTACCCCGACCTGGCGGTGTTCGCGCCGCTGCGCGGGCGCGCAGCCCAGGTGCTGCACGACACGTGGGACGCGGGCCAGTTCTCCCCGCGTCGCTACTTGGCGGCCCTGATCCTGGACGCGGACGCCCCCACCCCCCGCGGCTTCCAGCGCTACGTGGTGCTGAGCCCCGGCGAGGAACCGCCCGCGGATGTGCAGGTCGAGGACTTCACGATGACCTCGACCGGGTACGACGCCGAGACCGGGCAGTGGCAGGAGGCCGAGCGCTGGCACGGACGCTCCGGGTATGCGTCGGTGCACACGCTGGCTCCTGCGGCCCTGCTGGCCCAGGCGCTGTTCGCGGCCCGGATGGCCCGCCGCATCGGGGCCCCGGTGACGCCCCCGATCCCACTGCCCGCGACCGGCCCGCTGCCGTGGCGACGCGAGGTCCGCGCCCCCGGGCAGGGCACGTTCGGGCGCGAGCTGGAGGTACTGGGGACCCGCCCGCGCGCGTTCTGGCTCGCCGAGACCGACGAGCTGACCCACCCGGCGCTCGTCCTGGAGCCGGTCGCCGCCGAGTTCACGTTCCGCGCCCAGCAGGCCCGCGAGCAGGACGGCTACGACCAGATCGTCGCCTGGGCCGCGTGGCTGCTCCGCGAGCACACGGATGTGCTGGCCGCTCACCAGCACCCCGCCCTGTACGCGGCGACGGTTGTCGTCAACGTCCGCGGATCGGCCCCGCTGTTCGCGGCCCTCGGAACCTCGACGCAGGTGCCTACCGCGCCGGTGTACTCGGCGCTGGCCCTGGGGCTGGGAGCCAAGGAGGCCACCCACCGCGCCCAGGCCGCCGAGGCGTGCGCCGCCCTGGCGCAGGCCAACCTGCTCGACCCCGAACCGTTCGCCCACGAGCTGGGCGCTCACCTGAGCGAGGGCACCGTGCTGGCCGGTCGGATCGCGGACGCGCTCGCCGACGCCGCCTCCATCGGGGCGCTGTCCGGCTACCGCGTCCTGCAGATGCTGGCCGTGCTGCCTGACCTGACAGGGGTGCGGAACCCGGGCGCGCTCGTGACGCTGACCGCCCGCCTGGCCCGCGACTACGGCACCCCCGTCGCACTGCCCGAGGCGCTGGCGGCGAAGGGACGCGGCTCCTCGGTGCTGGCGCACGCCGTCCGCGACCTGGCGGCCGTCCGGGCCCACCCCACCGACCTGGCCCGGGAAGCGGCCGCGACGGCCACTCCCCAGAAGGGGGATCCCGATGACCTATGACGGCCCCTACCGGTTCCTGGCCGACCTGCCCCGCCTGGCCGACGCCAGCGCCGACCTGGCCGCGCTCCACGCCGCGCTGCTCGACGTCACCGAGCCGGGCCCTCGCGTGCTCGATGGCTCTCCCGCGGGACTGCGCGGCCTGGCCACGCACTGGACGCAGTGGCCCAGCTTCGTTCCGATCCGGCTGGCGGAGCTGTTTGAGGGCCTGCGCGTCGACCACAGCCAGGACTACGTCCTGGTGATGATCGCGGGGCTGGGCGGCCGCCACGACACCGGCCTGAAGGCGCTGATGCTGCGCCAGGACGCCGCCCTGCGCGAGGAGACGTTCTGGCGGGTGTTCGAGGTCGAGGGCGGCGGGGAGAT
>NZ_DAIOIA010000048.1:0-20554 GCF_036744435.1 Propioniciclava sp.
AACGCCGAACCGTTCCAGAAGCGCCCGGGGTCCCGGCAGACGGTGTTCGAGGTCGAGGAGAAGCCGCTGCTGCGGCCACTGCCGACGGTTCCGTTCGAGATCAGCCGGTGGGTGTACGGACGACGGGTGCAGCGCAACGGACACGTGGTGTGGGAGAAGAACTTCTACTCGGTTCCGTACGCGCACATCGGCCGCAGTGTCGACCTGCGCGTCACCGACACCACCTTGGAGGTGTACGCCGGCCAGCAACGCTTGACCAGCCATGTGCTGGCCCCGCCCGGGGTGGTGAATGAGTACCGCACCCACGACGCCGACCTGCCCGAGGGGCCCCGCTACCGGCAGTGGGACGCCGCGAGGGTCCGGGAATGGGCGGGTCGGGTCGGGGAGCACGCCCTCACGGTGGTGAACCGGATCTTCGAGTCCGTACCGGTGGACGAGCAGGGCCTGGATGCCGCGTTGGCCGTGCTGCGCCTCACGCGAGCGTGTCAAGTTGTCTGTGTGTGAGTGGGTCGGTTCACTTTCAGTTGATGTGGTTGTCGAGTCGGTCGGGGAAGGCGATGAGGAGGGCGCCGAGGGCAGCCTTCCAGCCTTGGGTGGTGGCGCCTTCTACGAGGTAGCCCGGTGCGGTGCGGGGCTCTCCCTTGGGTTTGCCGGCCTCCTTGGCTCGGGCGCGGGCCCGCTTGTCCTCGATGTCGCGGATCGCCAGCCACAACAGCTTGACCACGGAGTCGTCGTTGGGGAAATGGCCTCGGTTCTTGATGATCTTGCGTAGCTGGTAATTCAGCGACTCGATCGCATTCGTCGTGTAGATGATCCGTCTCACTTCGGGTGGGAATTCCAGGAACGGGATGAAGCGTTCCCACGCGTTCTCCCAGGTCGCGGCGGTCGCGGGATACTTCTTGCCCAGATCACTGGCAGCGAACTCGAGCAGGGCGGTCTCGGCGGCCTCCACGGTCGGGGCGGTGTAGACCGGCCTCAGGGCGGCGGCCACCTTCTTGCGGTCGGTGTAGGACACGAACCGCATCGACGCGCGGATCAGGTGCACCGTGCACGTTTGCACGATCGCGCGCGGCCAGGTGGCTTCGATGGCCTCGGGGAACCCGGTCAGCCCATCGCAACACACGATCAGGGTGTCGGTGATGCCGCGGTTACGGAGCTCGGCCAGCACGCCGGCCCAGAACTTCGCGCCCTCGCTGGTCTGAACCCAGATCCCGAGGACGTGTTTCACTCCGTCCAGGTCGATACCGACCGCGATGTGGGCGGCCTTGTTGCGGACCTGGTGGCTGTCGCGGACCTTGACCACCAGCGCGTCGAGGTAGATGACCGGATAGACCGGGTCCAACGGCCGGGACTGCCACGCCTTGACCTCGTCGAGGACCGCGTCGGTGATCTTGCTGATCGTCTCGTGCGACAGCTCGGTGCCGATCGTGCGCGCGAGGTGGGCCTGGATGTCACGGATCGTCATCCCGCCCGCGTACAGGCTGATGATCATGTCAGCCAGCCCGCCGACCTGCCGTTCGCCCTTGGGCACCAGCCGGGGCTCGAAGGTCGAGTGCCGGTCCCGCGGAATGTCCAACGGTATCGACCCGACCTCGGAATGCACCGTCTTCGGGGTCGTCCCATTCCGGGAATTCGGCAACACCCGACCCGCCGGGTCGCCTTTCCGGTAACCCAGATGCGAGGTCAACTCGGCGCCCAACCCACGCTCGAGAACGGCCTTGATCATTTCCGGGATGAAACCGCCATCCCCGGTCAGCTGCAGGTCGCCGTCGTCGATCCGGCCCATCAAGTCGTCCAGCAGGCCGGCGTCCAACATGTCCTGGATCGCCTCCCGCGCCGACGGGCGAGCACCCTCCAGCGGCCCGAACGGCCCCGACACAGTCTCGTCGTTCGTCGTCATCGTCACAGTCTCTACTCCCTTGAGTCAGGGACCCCTCCCACACAGACCATCTGACTTACCCCCTTCCTCACCAGCCTGAAGGCCCGCGGCCTCAACGGCGTGCGGTTGGTCATCAGCGACCAACACGCCGGCCTGACCGCGGCAGTAGACCGCCTCCAACGCCATCCCCGCCTCCCGGAGCCGGGTCAGGCAGGTGTGCCGCAACTCGTGGCAGGTCGCATGCGCCAGGCCCGCCCGACCACGGGCGCCGGCCAGCACCTGGTCCAGACCCCGCACCGACAACGCCTGGCCCCGGTGCGGGCGCTTCAACACCACGAACACCCGATCCGTCGCCGCGTCCGGGGGCCGCTCCACCTCCAGATAGCGGGCCAACTCGGTGAAGAACCGACTCGACACCGGGATCAGGCGCTGCCGGCCGCCCTTGCCCTCGGCGATGAACAACCGCCGCTCCGCAGCCCGGACATCACCCAAGCGCAATCCGAGGACCTCGCAACGGCGAAGACCACCCAACACCATCGCCGCCACCATCGCCCGGTCCCGATGAGTCCGCAGGGCGACGGTCAACGCGTCCACCTCGGCCGGGGAAAGGACCCGCGGCAACTGCCGCACCCGCCGCACCAACGGCACCCCCTGCCGTGGACGGTTGCGTTCCCGGCGGGTCGGCAGACCGCGAGGCACCGGGTTCGCCACCACGTCGCCCCTGACCTGGCAGAACGCGAAGAACCCCGACACACTCGACAGGCGACGCGCCACCGTCGTAGCCGCCACCCCCGAACGTGAATCATCCACGCTGCTCACCGTGGCCGCCGTCACCTGACCCGACCGCTGCGCAGTGATGAAGCCCAGCACATCGGCCGAGGTGACCTCCCGCCGGCGGCTTGCCCACCACCGAGAAGAACACCTTCAGGTCATACGCAGCGGCCATCACCGAGTTCGGACGAGCCCGGCCCGCCAAGAACTCCAAGTAGTCCGCGACCAACGGCTCATCACACGTGACAATCGGCCTGCCCGACGAGCCCTGCGGGCGACTCACTCCGACAACGATCGACACCCCGAAACCCCCATCCCAACCGACAGGCACACCCTCAGGGCCATCGAAGCCAACAGGAACAGACAGGGCAAGATCACGTGCATAACAGGCATGACAGCGAGACCGAGACGTGACCGCTCGAGCCGGGAACCTTGTGGGGATCTCACAACCTCGCGTCCTCATGCGGAATCGTTCCCTTGCGGGCCACCTTGGGATGGTTGTCGCCTTCGCGACACGCCGATTCGGAATCCGATCCGTAACACGAACGGCCCGCCGACGCCAGGACTTTCGGTTCCGGGTTTGGTGCCGATGTGGACCCTCCACAAGCGCAGGCTGGCGGGTGGGCACCTTGTCGTTACGGCTCCATGCGGCAAGACCAGATGTAAAGATGAGCTTGACAACCCCGCTCAGCGTCAAGGTAGTCTTGACGTGTGGAGATCCGCGGCTCGGCGCGCAAGCACGGGATCACGGACGCCGACATCGACCACGCGTGGCGCAATGCCATCCGTCTCGTCGAGTACGAGTACGCCGGGCAGGAGCGTCTCCTCGTGATCGGCGCCGACCGACAAGGTCGGCTGCTGGAGCTGGTAGCAGTCCCTGCTGAACAACCGACCCGGATCATCCATGCAGATCTCCTGCGACCGAAGTTCTACGACTACTTGAAGTGAGGTGAACACGATGACGATCAAGACGCGCAACAACGCCAACGGGCTGGACCAGGTCGACCCGACGACCCATCCGGCACGTGACGCCGCCCACTTCCGACGGATCATCGCCGCCCGCAAGGCCATAGCCGATGCCGAGCAGGAACTCCGGGATGCCGTGAAGGCCGCCCGGGATGCCGGCGACTCCTGGACGGTCATCGGCGCCGCTCTCGACACCACCCGCCAAGCCGCCTTCCAGCGATTCGGCCGCGACTGACAGCGCTGCCAGCGGCAGGCAGGGCGTTCTGTCGGCCAGGAATGAGGGCCGGCACGAAGTCATGACGCACCCAAGAGTGCCAACCCGGGCAGGGTGCGCGGCATTACAACCGTCTCCAGGAGCCCGTCCTGCGCGCGAATCTACGAGCGCATGTTCCGGGCGGCCGCCTCAGGGGTTGACGGTGGCTCCGGCGAGCAGGATCGCCCAGTACACCGTCGTGACATCCCCGGCACCACCGAACAGGAGGAACCCGTCCAACTCACCGCATGAAACGAAGAATCGCTCGTACACCACCGCGCTGGACTTGACCGGCTCAGGCGAGGGTTCCCCGGGGATGGCTTGGCGTTCGATGATGCCGAACCAGACCTCGACCAGGTTCAGCCCAGAGCCTGGGGTCGGGGTGAAGCGACCGTGGATGCGGCGTCCCCCACCTGCGCCCAAGAGCCCCCAGCACCGCCAGACCACCCTATCCTATCAGGCCCGTCAGCAGCGCGCGCATCGAGCCCTCCAGGTGGCGGACCGTGCCCGGGTCGCTAGGGTGGCATCATGCACGCCGCCACCCTCAGAGCGACGGCCATTGTGCTGGCCGCAGGCGCGCTGGTCGTGACCGCGCTCGAGGCGACCCTCTTGTCCAGGTATGGAGCCACGTGGATTACGCTCGGCAACCTCGGCGTGCACGTCGCGGTGACGGGGGCTCTGGCTGTTCGCCATGACCTGCCGCGGGTGAGCACAGCGGTCACGGTGATCGCGCTGGGCTACCTCGACGTGCTCGCGTGGCAGTCCCCCGTCAACCTGGGTGTCTCTCCCGTGCTCCTCGCCCTGCCACTGGCCGTCCACCTCACGGCGCGGAGAGAACCCTTCGGGTGGGCGTCGATGGGTCTCGTGGCCGCGATCGCGGTGGGCTACTTCAGCCCCATGCGGCTCCTGCCGAGCCGGACGGACCAGAACGTCTGGACCCTCCTCTTCCTCGTCACGATCCTCGGCGCCTTCGTGCTCGGCGCGGCTCGTCGCCACAGCGACATCGTCTACGAGGGGAAGTTGAGTCGGGAGCGGGAGCGGCTCGACGCCCAGACTGTCGCTCGGATCGACCGAGCCCGAACCGGCGAACGTGAGCGCATCGCACGCGAGGTGCACGACATCGTCGCGCACAACCTCGCGGTCATCCAGGTGCAGGCGAGCACGTCCATCGCCGTCGGCTCTGAGGAGCAACTCGGGGAGTCGATGCTGACCATCAAGCGGACGAGCAGCGAGGCGCTGACCGAGATCCGCACACTGGTGCGTCTCCTCCGGGACCAGGAGACCGGGGCAGTCGCGGGCGACCTCTCGCAGGTGCGCACCTTCGTCCAGGCGGCCCGAGCTGCAGGCATCCGGGTGGACGCCGACCTCCCTGACGACGACACGCTGGCCGAGTGGCAGGCCCGCTGGCCCAACCTGGTCCGGGCGACCCTGCTGCGGGTCACCCAGGAGGCCGTCACCAACGTCATCAAGCACGGCGGTCCCGACGCGCAGGCCGTCGTGTCCATCCGGCAGGAGGACGACCCGGACCGCGTGGTGGCCGAGGTCGACAACGACCGCTACCGGGAGTCGGACTCCCCGGGCTTCGGGCTCCTGGGGGTGCGCGAACGCGTCGAGCTGCTGGGAGGCACCTTGGACTACGGCCCCCGCGGCTCGGGTTTCCACTTCGCCTGCACGATTCCGATCGGAGGGGTCGCCCCATGATCCGCGTCGCCGTGGTCGACGACCAGCCGCTGATGGTGTCGGCCTTCGCCGCCCTGATCCGGGCCCAACCCGACATGCTCGTGGTCGGCACGGGCGCTAACGGACAGGAAGCGCTGCGCCTTTGCGAGCACACCGCCGTCGACGTCCTCGTCATGGACGTGCGCATGCCGGTCATGGACGGCATCGAGGCGACCCGACTGCTGGTCGAACGCGTCGGCACGCCCAACATCCTCATCCTCACCACCTTCAACACCGACCAACTCGTTTTGGACGCGGTCGCTGCCGGCGCGCGTGGCTTCCTGCTGAAGGACGCGGAACCCGACATCGTCCTGTCGGGCATCCGCGCCATCCACCGCGGCGAGGCGGTTGTGTCCCCCCAGGCCGCCCCAGCCCTCCTCGATGCGCTGCGGCACGAACGTACGAACGCGAGGGGAACCGCCATCGACGCGCTCACGAACCGCGAGATCGAAGTCCTGCGCCTGGTCGGCCAAGGGCTGACCAACGCCGAGATCGCGGCCCACCTGGTCATCGCCCAGACCACGGTCAAGACGCACGTCGGCAGCCTGCTGGCCAAGCTGGGCGCGCGGGACCGCGTGGCGCTCGCCATCCTCGCGCACACGGTCGGGCTGGGCGGTGATCCCCTGTCGCCTCGGTGATCTCCTTCTCCAGGCGGAGTCGCGACGGCAAGGCGGCGTCGGAAACCCTTCCCAAGCACGATGCCCGGCCTCGTCGCGGCGCACGAGCATGGGGTCATGACCAACCTCCCGATGCTGGGATGCACCGATGTCGCCAAGTCGTTCCACGGCCGGACCGTCCTTCGCCATATGACCCTGTCGGTCCAGCCCGGACGCGTCTATGCCCTCTTGGGCCGCAACGGCGCGGGCAAGTCGACCACCCTGAGGATCCTGCTGGGTCTGCTGGAACCGGACGCCGGCGAGGTGTACCTGCTGGGCAGGCCCTTCGAGCGGGCAGCGCTGGGCGACGTCGGGGCGACCATCGACGGGCCGGCGCTCTACGGACACCTGTCCGCGACGGAGAATCTCCGCGTCCACGCCCTGCTGACCGGCACGAGCGGGGAGCGCGTGGCCGCCGTGCTGCGCCAGGTGGGCCTTGACGGGCTGCCCCACCAGCGCGTCAGCACCTTCTCCACCGGCATGAAGGGACGCCTCGCGCTGGCGATCGCCCTGCTCACGGACCCCCCCGTCGTCATCCTCGACGAACCGCAGAACGGCCTCGATCCCGACGGGATCATCCAGCTTCGGACGATGATCCGATCCCTCGCCGCCGAAGGTCGCACCGTGCTCGTCAGCTCCCACCAGCTGGCCGAGGTCACCCAGTTCGCCGACGACGTCGGCATCCTGGCCAACGGTGCCCTCGTGTTCGAGGCGACCACGGGCTCACTCACGGACAACCTGGAGGCGGTCTACCTCGACGCGGTCCAGCGGGGTGTGGCATGACCCTGCATGTGATCACCTATCGTCCGTCGCTGGCCTCGGAGTTGGCTCGTTCGAAGCACAGCACAGCAGCCCGCCTGCCGTGGGCGGCGCTGGTCCTCTGCGTACTGCTGGGGCTCAGTTGGCTCGCCATCGGCAGCGGGCCGCAACAAGGCTGGGGACGGATGCTCGCGTGGCTGTCCCTCTACACCACCGTGCTGCAGGGCCCGACGGCAGCGCTCCTCGTCTCCACCACCCTGGTGCGGGAGGCTGCGGCTC
This sequence comes from Propioniciclava sp., assembly GCF_036744435.1. NCBI lineage: Bacteria > Bacillati > Actinomycetota > Actinomycetes > Propionibacteriales > Propionibacteriaceae > Propioniciclava > Propioniciclava sp. The sequence continues at coordinate 7,283 of NZ_DAIOIA010000048.1, forward strand.
GCGGAGGCGGAACGCTCTGGCGTCCGGTGGACCGCAGGACGACGATGGCGGCGCGCGCCACGGTGGCGGCCATCCAGTTGCTGGCCACCACGATGGCGTTGACGCTCCCGTGGCTGGTCTTCGGCGCCGCCAAGGGCATCGTCACCCCCGCGGACGCGGGACGGCTCGCGGCGCTGACCGCCGTCATGTGGCTCACCGCGTGGGCCCCGGCCAGCCTGGCCTTCATCACGACACGACTGCTCGGCCGCTACGCCGCCGTCGGGGTCGCCCTCGTGATCCAAGTCGCTGGCACGCTCACGGCGGAGACCCCCGCGGGAGCGTGGTTGCCGTGGTCCTGGCCCGTGCAGGCCACCATGCCCCTCCTGGGCATTCATGCGAACGGCGTCGCCCTGGAAGCCGACTCGCCGGTCTGGTCGTGGAACCCGATCGTGCCGACGGTCGCCGCCACGCTGGTGGCCGCCGCCTTCCTGCTCGTCGAGATCTTGGCTGCGCCGTTGCTGGACCGGCCCAGCCCGTCCCGCAGGCTGAAGGACGTTGAGGCGAGGCCTGTGACGCCTCTCGGCTTCCCGCGTTCTGCGGCTGGCACGACGCGAGCCGGACGCATAGCCTCCCCTCTGCGAGCGGTGGCTGTCTCCTTGCGGCACACCTGGCTCGGTGGAACGACCGTGACGGCCTTGATCCTCACCGTCGCCGTGGCGATCACGTGGGGCGGCCGGCACTCGGCCACATTCGGGACGTGGGTGACCCTCCCCGTCCTCTCCACGCTGCTCGGCGGCTTGGTCTGGTCTGCACAGCGGGAGGCTTGGCGCATCACGTCGCTGCGTGTCTCGCGGCCCGGGTTCGTCCTCGGCAGCCTCGTCGCCGGCGCGGCCCTCCTGACGCCCGTGGCCCTCGTGACGGCCGGCGCCGCCCTGCCCGTCCTGGGCGTCGGTGCGGGCCGCTACGGACTGCTGCTGTGGCTCGTGGCCATGATGTGGTACGCCGTCAACCTGTGGTTGACGACCCGGTTCGGGGTCCCGACGGCACTGGGCGCCTCGCTCGTGGTGTACACGTTCAGCCTGGTTCTGGGCGGCAGTGCGTTGGCGAGCACGGGCTGGTGGTGGCTGGGTCTCCTCGGCTGGCCGGAGTCGGCCGTGGGCGGGCGCGGCGTCGTCGCTGCCGGTCTCACGCTTGCCGTGGGAGGCGTTGCCACCCTCTTGTGGCTGGCTGCCCTGAAGCGTGCCGCACGAACCACGTCCACGGACCGATGAACCTGGGAGTCCGCGACTCCTGGCTCGCCCTCCCCGCCTCACCCACTCCCACCGTCGAGGTCCCCATGAACGACACCACCCCTAATCCCACGATCGTCGTCATCATCCAGGTCGCCTGCGATCCCGCCTCCTCCGGCTACTCCCAGTTGACGCAGGCCGTCCACGCCGCGGTGCGCGCATCCTTGGACGCCCAGGCCGCGTTGCCGGCAACTCCGGTGGCCCTGGCCGACCGGACCGTCACGCACACGCGCCACGTCGGCAGGACTCCTCAGCCACGCGCCCTCGGACCGACTCCGCCCCGTCCCGAGCCCTGCTGCCACGATCCGCGCTGCGACCGCAACCTGCTCTGCCTGCTGCTCTCCCCCGACTCCATCCGCATGATCGCGCGCCGCTTTTTCTGGTCCGAGAGGACGCTGTACCGGCGGTTGCGGGAGCTCTACACCACGCACCACTTGGGCGGCAGGAACCAGGTCAGCGTGCGCTGTCTGTCGGGTCTGCGGTGCGCCGATGCGAACACTCCGTTCGTCGCGGACGAGGCCAGCTGAGCGGCCGCTCAGCTGGCCGTGCCCAGGTCACTCGGGGCGCCAGCCCATGTCCAGCATCGACATCGGCTGGTAGCCGAGCCGCATGGCCTGAGTCTCGATGCGCTCGAAGGCAGCCGCCGGGAAGGGCCGGGGATAGTCGACGATCAGCCCACTCCCGTCGACCGACGCGGCTCGCACCCGCCGCACGGCGTCCGCGAAGAGGATGACGAAACTGGCCAGCGACTGGTGGCACTCCAGGACCAGCGCGCCGCGCGCGGCGCTCCAGATCTCGGCGGCCGACGTCCCCTCCTCGTGGGCGAACGCGTGGACGGCGAGGCTGACACCGCCCTCGGCATCGGCGACAAGATCGATGATGTGGCCGTCGTTGACGGGCCCGGGCCAGCGGCACGCCACCGATTCGACGCCGGCGAGCACCTGCTCCACCGCGGCCACCAGCGCGGGGAAGCGGTCGTTCAGCCAGTGGTTCGTCAACGACCAGCTACCCGTGTCAGTGGTGAGGGTGAGGATGCCTTGGCCGCCACGAAAAGCAATGTCGAAGCTCGTGATTTCCATTGCACAATGGTAGCCCTGACCGTCACCTCGGATCGCCCCCGAGGGCGGATCGGCACCCTCCAGGGACTGCCATTTCAAGGCCGAGTCTGACGATTTCGCGAACCACACTGCCAACTGGGGATGAATCCGTTGTTGCGACAGTCGGCTTCCGAGATGCTCGGAACGGGACGACAGCCGCGTTCCCACCACCGAACCGAGGAGAAACATCATGCAACCCGTCTTCAGCCCGACACGTTCGCTGGCCGGACTCGCCGCGGTCACCGTGGCGCTGACGGCACTCACGGCAGCCACGCCGCCCATGGCCGTCGCGGCCACCACATCCGCCAGCGCCTGCCTCAACGGCTACTCGGGCCCCTACGCAGTCGTCAATTCGTACGGCGGCATTTCCCTGAAGTGTGGCGACACCACCAAGGGCGTGATTCACATCGACATGTCGCACCCCATTCGAGAATCGGGCGCAGACGACGTGAATGTCAACGAATGCATGAACAACATCATCGCCTACGGAACACCGATCAGCGCCTCGACCGGCAACAGCGCCAAGCGGTGGCGGACTCCCAGCGGCGTCTACGCCTACATCGTCTGGCGCACCTCGGCCAAGGATGTGGTGACGATGTACACCAGCGGGACGCCGGGCAATCGCTGGGACCTGTGCGACTGAACTGAACCATCGAGCCGGTACGGGCGGAAGCGTCGGGCACTGGTATCCGCGCCCGACGCTTCCGTCTACGCGGCGAACAGGCCGGCCCGCTGCGTGGACACCATGGCGGCGTACTGCGAACTGATCCGCATCATGTCGTCGTGGTGGCCCGCCGCCTGGAGGCGTCCCCCCGCGAGGAGGTAGACACGATCCGCGGCGACCGCCGTGGAGAGCCGGTGGGCGACCACGATCACCGTGCGAAGGCGTCCTTGCTCCTGCAGGATCAGGTTGAGCAGACGTTCACCCTCGGCATCCAGACCGCTGCCCGCCTCGTCGAGGACGAGGATGCTGGGTTCCCGCAGGAGTGCCCGGGCGATCGCCAGTCTCTGCCGCTCGCCCCCCGAGAGCCCCAGTCCCCGCAGGCCGACCGGCGCGTCGAGTTGGCCCGGGCGCGCCCGGACCGTCGCACCGAGGTGCACGTGGTCGAGGGCGGCCCAGAGATCTCCCTCGGTGGCCCCAGGGGAGCCGTAGCGCAGGCACTCAGCCACGCCTCCCTCCAGCACGAGGCTCTCCTGATCAACCAGGCCGACCTTCTTGCGGACGTCGGCCGGCGTGAGGCCGCGCACGTCCTGGTCCCCTAGGCGGATGTGCCCGGTCGTCGCATCCCGGAAGCGGGTCGCCAGGCCGAGCAGCGTGGACTTGCCCGCACCGCTGGGCCCGACGATCGCGTGCACGCCGCGCGGCCCGAACTCGCACGTCAGCCCGACCAACGTCGGGACGGACGCCCCGGGGTAGGAGAACGTGACGTCGCCGAACACCAGCGTGTCGCCCGCCGTGCCATCCGGGGAGCACTGCGAGCCGGCACCGGGCTCGCCCTCCAGTTCGGCGAGCTCAAGGATGCGCTCGGCGGCCGGCAAGGCCTGACCGAAGGACGCCGCCGCCCCAGTCAGCTGCTGCACTGGGCCGAACAGCAGGAAGACGTACATCAGGACGCCGACCAGCTGCGGCGGCGTCAACTGACCGGCATCCATCAGGACCACCCCGGTGACCAGCACCACCAGGAACGGGGCCGCGAAGCCCGCCGAGCCAACAGCGGAGAGCGCCGCTTGGGCCCGGACGACAGCCAAGCCTCCCGACCGTAGAGTGCGCACGATCCCGTCGAGGGCCTGCACCTCGCTGTCCTCCGCGGTGTTCGCCTTCATCACCCGGGCCCCGGACACCGTCCGATCCAGGCGCGAGGCCAGTTGCCCCGCCCCGGCCTGCACGACAACCATCGCGGTTCGCACCCGTCGGGAGAGCAGCGCGATCGCGAGGCCCACGAAGGCCAGCGCGAGTCCCACCACTGTGGTGAGGAGCACGCTCGTGAACGCCATCATCGCCACCGCGCCAACGAGACCCGCCAGCCCGAGGATCGCGTTGAGGGGCGCACCCACGACACCCACCCGGGCCACGGGCACGTCGGCGGTCGCCCGGGCGACCAGGTCGCCGACGCCACCGCGCTCGGTGACGTCCAGGCGCAGGTGGACCAGCCGGCGCGCGACACCACGGCGCAGATCCGCGACGCAGTCCTCGCCCGCGCGACCGGACAGGTAGGCGCCGACGGCGCTCAGCGCCGTGGAGACCCCGAGCAGGCTGCCGAGCTGGGCGAGCGCTCCGGCGGGCAGGGCCCCCGCGAGGACCGAGGCGAACAACTCCTGGACGACGACCGGCTGGTAGAGGCTGACGCCGAGGGCTCCGAGCTGGACGAGCAGGGCGATCGCCAGTAGGACGGCCTGCTGCTTGATCTGACCGACGATGAGTTTCATGCCGCGACCCCCTGGCCCAACGGCCAACCGGCACCGTTCGCCACGGCCCGCACACGACACACCCGGGTGTCCGCAACCTCGGCGGGATCCGCGTGGCCGGGGTCGGCTGGGAGGACGCCCGCGGTCTGGGAGCGCAACAGCGCGACGAGCGTGGTGTGGGCGTCGGTTACCCACCGTTCCTCGGCGGAGGAGCCCTCGCGGTGGTGGGGGCCGGGCACGGCCCCGTCCGGTTGCTGGGAGCGCTCCACGAGGGCCCACAGCGCACCGTGCAGGTGCGCATGGGGCTGGCTCAGCCGGTCCAGGCACCAGAGCAACTCCGACCCCAGGTCGAAGTCGCGTGCGCGTCGGGCCGCGAGTGCCAAGACGTCCAAGGACGTGACCAGTCGCTCCAGGGCGGCGTCCGGCAGGGACCCGAGTGTCCCGAGGAGGTCGGCGTACAGGAGGTCGTGCGTGAGGCGGTAGGCCTGCTTCCGTGACAAGGTGGCGGGGTTCGCCAGGCAGGCCAGCGACGAGGCTCCGGTCAGTTTCATCGGTTCGCCGGCCGTGTTCGGCAGGCCGAGGCTCTGCAGGGCGTGGGCGAGTTGCAGGTGTTGGTCCGGAACCCGGACGCTCGCGGTCCACCGGCGGATCCAGTCGACCTCGGCGGGCTGCAGAACATCGTCCGGCAAGAGCGCAGCGAACAGCACCACATGGGGGAGCAGGTGGTCGGCGATGTCGTTGCTCGCGACGTCCAGCGCCCGCCACGCGTGGGCCGCCATGGCCGAGGCGCGTCGCTGCAGCCGGTGATGGGGAGCAGGGGACAACCGCAGCACCAGCAGAAGCTCCACGAGCCGAGCGGGGGGGAAGGCTTGGGCCACGGGGTCCAGCCGGATCGCCCGGTCGGGGTGGAAGAAGTCCAGGGACGCGAGGAGCCACCTCTCGCAGCGCGCGCCGATGGCGCTCACTGCAGCGCCACCGTCCGCGCCCACGAGCGCTCGGCCGGAGCACCGCGAAGCCAGTCCCACAGGACGCAACCGACTCCGGCAGCTCCTTCGAGCGTGCCCACGGCATCGAGTCCTGCGTAGGGCACGACGCCCGCCTCATCCGGGAGCCCGATCCTCACCTGGTGCCGGACGCCGAAGGGCAGGTCTCCGTCCACAGCCTTGAGGATCCCCTCCAGTGCGATCTCCTCGAGCACGTCCACGTCCGCCCCGCACGCCTTGGCAGTCGTGACGACGGCGAGGACGCCCGCGAGCCCATGGCACACGGTGGCGCCGTCCACGCCCCACGTGGACTGCGGCCGCTCGGCCATCGCGCGGAGCCCCTCGATCGCCGTGCCAGCGGCCTCTGGGTCCGGGACGGCGAAGATGGACTGGAGGATGGCGGCGGCCACCCCGGGAGTGCCGTAGCACCAGGCGGAGCGGGTCTCGTCCAGCGGGACTTCGGCACCGTCCACCCACGCGTCGAACGACAGCCGTGCGGGCCAGTAGGGGCCGGCCTCGTCCCGCACGGCCGCACCGAGCAGGTGCGTCCTGGTGCGGGCGAGCGCCTCCTCGACCTCGGCGCCGCCGGCGCCTGCCAGGACGGACGCCGCCAGGAACGCCAGGATGCCCGCCGCCCCGTGCGCCATCCCCAGATTGAAGTCACCGCGGGGGTACTGTTCGGCGTCCGAAGGGATGGGTTGGCCGGCCGCCGACACCCACCAGCCGGGGACACGATGACCCTCCACGTCCGTGTCGGCGGCCAGGGTTAGGAACACCTCCATGGTCTTCCGGAGCGCACGGTCGACCTCGTCCGTGCCCTGCTCGTCCAGCAGCAGGCGTCCGACCCCGCCCAAGCCGTTGATGACGTCGTAGGCCCCCCACGCCACACCCCCGCCGGTCTGTAGCCGGGTCAGCCACGCGTCCGCCCGCGCGATCTGGTTGTGGGCGACCCAGCGGACGAGATCGGCGTGCATTCTGCGCTCGCGCCCGTCCGCCGTGACGAGCGTCTGCACAGCCGCGAGGAGTGACGCCGGGCCGTAGTACAGGCCGTTGCTCGCCCGGTCACCACTGTTCATGGCTTCGCGCAGGAAGCCGTTCGCGACGCGGCCGGCGGCCGGGTCCTCGCGGGCCAGCTCCGCCCAGAAGAGAGCCGCCCCCGGGTAGCCGTGCGCCAGGCCCATCGGCTCCCAGGGGGTCATCTCCCGGAATGGATCCGTGTTGCCCGGGTCTGTGGCGACGGCGCGACACCGCACAGGGTCGGCCAAGCGGACGGCCAGGGTCTCGACTGCTGTCGTCACGCGCTCGGTCACTGTCGACATGTCTGCTCTCCCATCAGGTGCACCTCCCGCTGCGCATTCGCGTGTGCCGCAGCATGCGCCACGAGGTGGAGGCGGCGTTCGAACTCGGTCGTGGGGCCGAGCAGGCGATTGCACGTCATGTGCAGGGCACTCGCGAAGGCGGGGGCGACGGCCTCCGGCGGCAGTCCTCCCAGCCGTGCCGCCCACGCGCGCATCGCAACGCGCGAACCCTCGGTAACTTGGACCAGCGCCTGGCCCCAGACCTCCTCCCGGAGGCCCTGCCAGCCCTCCCGGGGATTGAGGAGCCGCGTGAACCTCGCCAGGTGCTGCCGATCGTCGCCCAGTGGGTCTCGAGGGACTATGTCGCCCAGCAGGGCCACCACGACAGCCGGGTCGTCGTCACACCCGGGGACCAGCCCCCCGGCGAACGCCGCCGTCAACAGCGAGATGAGCGTGGCGCCGAACGTCACGTCGTCCAGGTGGCGGTGGGCCGCCCTCAGCGCCAAGAGCCTCGGTACCGCGGAACTGTCCGCGCAGAACAGGTCCTCCGCTGCGGGCAGCGCCTCCAGCCCTCCGTACCGCGCCACCTCTGGCTCGTACTCACGGAATGCGTTCCAGGCGCTGAGCCCCGTCTCGCGTAGGCGAGCCGCCCACGCCGCGCTCGCCCGGACGGTGACCGGCCAGTCCTCGTCGCGCGCCGTGTGGAGGCGAATCCGGAGACACGGTCCCTGGGGTTCGGAGTAGCGCAGGAAGAACCAGGAGTCGATGCGGCCGTTCAGCTCGGCCAAGAGGCGTGGCAGCTCGACCCGAACGACGTGGTCGTGCCACTTGCGGGGAACGCCGACGTGGAGCGACACCCAGGACGACGCCAGCCCGTGCACCAGCCGGTCGTCCTGCTGGGGCGCTGTGACGGGCAGGCGCGACGCGGTGCGATGCGCGCCGTGGGCGTCGGCCGGCAGGCGCGACCCGAACGAGGCGACGAGTTCACAGGGCGCCGGTACGCCGTCGACCTCGAACCATCCGATGTCCGTCGGCGCGGCGAACGACTCCTGGATCACGACCGCAGGGTCCCGGCCGATCTCGTCCAACAACAGGGCGACGTGCCAGGGCACTTCGGTGTCCACGTCGAGGCGTTGGTCGGAGCTCAGGAGGGACACGTGGCGCGGCACCCCCTGCTCAGCGGCCCATCGGGCCCAGATGGCGGCATGCTCGGCGGCCGGACTGCCCGCCAACACATGGCGGATTTGGTCGACCTTCCACGTGGCCGGGCTGAGGACGAGGTTCTCGCCATGGCTGACCCGGGGCAGGAAGGGCAGGTGCGAGCACAGGCCCCAATCCCACCCGGTCCACACCCGCTGCCCCTCGAACCCCAGCTCCCACAGGAAGCGTGCGACGTTCGGGGCCTGCGACTCCATGTTCACCATCGACGTGGTGGTGGGAAGCACTTCGCCGCCGGTGCGACGGTCTAGAAGGTACAGGCGCTCACCGGTGGCGCCCACCAAGAGGTCGTCGAGCGACACGGTCGGGATGCGGCCGGTCGGCAGTCCCGGCGCAACCCGCATGGTTGCCGGACCCCGGACGTTCATCAGGTTGGCGGCCCGCGCGGCCCGCGGCGCGAAGGCGATGTCGAGCAAGGACGCTCCGGGATGCCGTTGCAGGAGGTGGTCCTCCCTTTGGTGGGACAGATCGCCGCCGTCGCCCCACAGGTGGGCGAACCGGGCGGCGGTGGTCCCGGCCTCAGGCGAGCCCGGGTTGGGGGAGACCACGAGGGTGAATGCGCCGGCGTCCACCGCCTCGGGCGAGGCCGCAAGGAGTCCGAAGTAAAGGTCCATCCCGCGTGGCGTGCCGTCGCGGTACTCCAACGCCTCGATGTCCTCGCTCGTCAGCCGCAGCTCGCGGCGCCCGGCCTGGAGAGTCGTCGACAGGAGGGCTGCCAGGTGGACGTCGCGGCGATTCAATCCATCACGACCGTCCTTGCCCTTCCCCGCGCCCGCGACGGGCCACTGGTAACCCTCGGGCGCGCCCAGCCCCACCGCATCGTCAAGGAGATCGCTCACGGGGACGAGCTGGGCGGTGCCGAATCGCTCCAGGAAACGCTGGCGGAACGAGCGGAGCGCGACCGTGCCGGTCGCGGACGGGGTGAGCCGGACGAGGACCTCAGCGGCGTCCTCGCAGGCCTGCCGCACCTTCTCCCCGATCTGGACACGCGTGTTCAGGCGTGTGTCGACGTGCAGGGGTGTGTCGTGGGTCATCAGGGCGTTCAGGGAACTCCGGACGGTGGCGAGATCCTCGCTGCCGACGTCCAGCCGCGCGCAGGCATCCGCGATGTCGCCCAAGGCGGTCCGCAGGGCCGCCACTTCACTCGTCGCGTCGCACCGCGCCAGCGTCCGCAGCAGGTGGTCCATCGGATCGCTGCCGTCCAGCGGCACGTGCAGGTCGGTCACCAACAGGTCGTTCGCGACGAGCACGCCGACGGCCTTCAGCAGGGTGTCGATCGATGCACCGGTTCCGTCCGCGACCTCGGCGATCACCTCGGCGCAGGTGCGTTCCCCCGCACACGCTTCCCAGAGCCGCAGCACGGCGGCAGTGGCGGGCAGGGACACCGTGCCGCGGAGTCCGCTCCCTGTGGGGCGGCCTTGGCCTGGAGGCGTGTCCAGGACCAGCCGACCCGCGCGGATGCCGGCGAGTTCGTGGCGGCGAAGACGCAGGTGGGGCAGGATGTCAGTTCGGCCCTGGATCGTCTCGACGAGTCCGCGCACCCACCCGAGGTCGGGCTCCGCCTGAATGGAAGGTCGGTCTGAGTCCACGCGGGTGCAGTCGCCGAAGGTCCCCCTCTCGATGCCCGCGAAGAGGCCGAAGGGGGTTGGGCGGCGGCGCCGCCGGATGTCGTAGCGGAGGATGGTCAGCGCCAGCCTCCTGGCGTCCTTGGCCGCGGCAGGGGGACGCCCGGCGTCCAGCGCCTTGCGCAGGGCACGGCTCACGGTGGGAGCTGCGACCGTGAGAGCGGCCAAGAGCCTGTCGTCGCGCGCGGCGGCCATGATGATCCCGCCGGCGTCGAGCGACTCGCCCTCGTCCGACCGGAGGGTTGCTAACTCAATCGTCGGGGGCGGCAGGGGCCCTCGCACGAGGAAGGAGTCCCACGCTGCCATTGGGGATGCCGTCGACATGGATGCACCACTCCCATCGTTCTCGGTCAGGCGGCGGGGCGGGCTCCGAAGCCCGCCCCGCTCGCGAGGGTGGACGCTGCTGAGGTCACTTGAAGATGCAGCACCAGCTGCAGAAGCTGCCGCCGCCGGGGCTCGTGCAGCCTGGGGTGCAGAGGATGATGCTCAGGATGTCCGGGGTCGCGTCCTTGTCGACGATCTCGGTGTCGACGGAGAACTCGAAGTCGAAATTCAGCTCGTCCAGGGTGTCTGTGTACTGGGGATCGACGGCGATGGCGGTCATGATTCCTCCTCAGGATCAAGTACCAGCGGATACGGCTCGGATCGGCCGCTGACAGAAGGTTCGATCCCCTGCGGAGTACCCGGCAAGGCGTTGGCAGCGACGCGGCAGTGACTTGGCAGCGCGTGATGCGAGACGTGGCGGTTGACTGCAAACCGTCTGCCGATCCCCCCCCGGAAGGGTTCCCACCGACGCTGTCAAGGGGTGGACTCGATCACGACCACCCGTGGTCTCCGACGATCGAAAGGACGGCCCCATGAAGCTCTTATCACGCATCGCGCTGGCGCTCGCCACGATGCTCGCCCTGTTCCTCCCCACGATGGCGCCCGCCACCGCCGCCGCCCCGGCCCCGACCGGTGTGGCCGTGCCGATGGAGTCCGAATCGGCCTGCGGCGCCCTGTTCCACGTCCAGCGCGTTTCAGGAGGGTTCCGCATCTACGCGTTCTCCTCGGACCTCTACTGGATGCTGGCCCCGGACCACTACGGCACTGCGAGGATCTTCGTGTCGCGGGACGGCCGCGCCCCGTGGCTCATGAAGTCCGGTGGTACAAACGTTAGCGGCTACCGGCAGTTCGACAACACGTACTCCACCTCCAGCAGCATGCACTGGGTGTTGGCCGAACTCTACGATGACGACGGCTTCAAGATCTGCGAAGGCGCCTACTACTACTGATGGTGACCCCATCCCGGGTGGGCACCCCGGGGCGCCGACCCCAGCGCAGAGAGGCAACTCATGAACGAGAACCAGACGGATCGCGTGGAGCTCGTCCGGCTCCTCGTGTTGGCCGAACTAACCGCTGCGGGCGTGCACGCCGAGTCCACGCGGACGCCGCAGGGCCTCGAGGTCCGCGTCGGCGCAGGCGTGACCGACAGGGCCGTGCGGCTGGTGCGCCGCGCGGATCAAACCTACGGCGTGCCGATCAGCCTCGTCGCTCCCGACGGCGCCCTTGACCTGGTGACCGGCGGCGAGGCCCCCCAGCGCGGCCGCTACCTCACGTCTCTCAGCATGCTGTGCGGGCTGTTGGCACGCGAGGAGTTGCTGGCGCGTGGTGTGGCCGTGGTCCAGGTGATCGATGACGAGGACGGCGGCGCCACCGTGGAGATCGCCCCCGGAACTAACGTTGACCCAGGCTCCGCCGCCCTGGTCGACGCGCTCGAGCAGCGCTGGGGTCTCGTCCTCCGCCTCACCCGCCCCGACCCGGGCGCGGCGCACCCTCCGATTCCGCCGCGCGCCTGAAGGGACCGCGTGGCTCAGCTGCGCCAGGTCCGCCACAGCCGGGCATACTCACCGTCAAACTCCATCAGTTCCTCGTGCGACCCCAGCTCGGCGATGCGGCCGTTGACGACGACCTCGATCCGGTAGGCGTCGTGGGCGGTATGCAGCCGGTGCGCGATCGGGACCACCGTCCTGCCCCGCCAGCAGGACGTGCATCGAGCCCTGGAGGTGCCGCGCGGTGCTGGGTGGATCAGCGAGGTGGCCTCGTCCGACACCGGCGTGTTCGGGCCAGCCGGCACCAGCCGGGCGAGCGGCACCTGCTGGGCGCTGGCGACAACTCGGAGCGCCCCGGACCTAACTGAAGATCGACTAAGGCTCGGGCTGTGCGTCAGTGACGGCGAAGAACTCCTCGGCGACGGCCCGGTTGGCGATCTTGGCGTACCGCAGGGTCATGGTCAGGGAGTGGTGGCCCAGCATCGCCGCGACCGCCTCCAGACTCATGCCCCGGTTGATGGCCTGGGTGGCGAGGGTGTGCCGAAGCTGGTGGGGGTGGATGTGGCCCAGCCCCGCTGCGGTGGCGGCGTTGTTCAGGATCCGGGTGACCGAGTGCCGGTCCGCGGCCCGGCCGTTCTCGCGGGGCAGCAGCAACGGGTGGTCGTCGGGGACGTACTCGGCGCGGTAGCGGTCGATGAGGTCGACCAGGTCGGGATGCAGGGGCAGGTAGCGGTCGTCGCGGAGCTTCCCGACCGGCACGTGCAGCCACGGCGCTTGGCCGAACATGACCACGGCGTCGGCGGGCAGCGCGGTGAACTCACTGACCCGCAGCCCGGTGCGGAGCAACACCGAACCGATGCAGGACCCGAGTTGGCCCTCCGCCCGCGATGGACTGGCCATCGGCGTCCACAAGGTCGGAGGAAGATGTGTCGACGCAGACGTCCACCAAGAACGGAGCAGCCGACGGCTCGACGCTCTTGATCTCGACGGTGTCATCCCCCACTTGGCGGACACCCAACCCACGCAACTGCTGATACTCCTTCAGCACGTCGGCAGCCAGATCCCCAGACGCGACACCGTAGAAGGCCTCGAGTGGGATCTCGTAGTTCGAGGCGACCTGGTTCTGGACCTCGTAGAAGTTCGTGACGACTCTCGCCGCTTGCGCTTGGTCCACCGAGAGAGTCGGGGTCGGGGTGGGGGCGACCGTGGGTGACGGGATCGTCGGCGTGGGGGTCGGCGTCGAGGACTCTGGCGCACACCCGGACAGCACGGTCAGGGCGCAGGCCAGTGCGAGGGTGGTGGTCACCTTGAGATTGCGCATGCTGTTTCATCGAAGATGCGGTCGAGGAACTGTTCATGACCCATGGTGTGTCACATATCCGTACTGGGTCCCACAATCAGAGCGCGGTGGAGGCTCAGTTCGGACTTGCCGTGCATCCCGCTCCCGACTTCGTGGTGTTCGATTCTGCTGGCTCGCTTCGGGCGATTTTGGAGTGTAAGGGAGCCAACGACGTGTGAGTCCCGTGGAGTGGTGGGTTTTGGAGGAGGGCGTGTCCTGAGCTGATG